>DASXLB010000004.1 GCA_036496585.1 Vicinamibacterales bacterium | reverse complement strand
GAGGCACGGCTGAAGACCGGCGCGGCAGCATCGGCAGCCCTGAAGGGCTGCGCTACAGCATCGGCAGCCCTGAAGGGCTGCGCTACAGCATCGGCAGCCCTGAAGGGCTGCGCGACGGACATGGGCAGGCTCGAGGGCCTGCGCCGCAGCATCCGGCGGGGTCGGCGGCACGGCGCCACAAGGTGTGCGCTACACTCTCCCGCCAATGCCGGCCACTCAAGTCCTTCTCGCCGACGGGCGCGTCGAACTGAGCGATCGCACGCGCATCGAGCGCAGCCCGCTGTACAACGACGACCTCGCGCCGGTGCCGATCGCCCTGCGCAACTGGTCGACCTACAACTACGCCGCGCTGTGGATCTCGATGGCGCACTGCATCCCGACCTACATGCTCGCCTCGGGTTTGATCGCCACCGGAATGAACTGGTGGCAGGCGCTCCTCACGGTCGCGCTCGGCAACACCATCGTGCTCATTCCGATCCTCCTCAACTCCCATCCGGGCACCAAGTACGGCATCCCCTTTCCGGTCTTTGCCCGCGCGGCCTACGGGACGATCGGCTCGAACCTGCCTGCGCTCATGCGCGCGCTCGTCGCGTGCGGCTGGTTCGGCATCCAGGCCTGGATCGGCGGCGAGGCGCTCAACACGTTCTTCGCCAACCTGATCCCCGGCTGGCCGGCCCTGCTCGGCGCCGGCGTCGCCGGGCACACGACGACGGAGTGGGTCTCGTTCCTGCTGTTCTGGAGCCTCAACGTGTTCGTCATCTACCGCGGCATGAACCTGCTGCGGCACGTCGAGAACTGGGCGGCGCCGTTCGTGCTCGTCATGACGTCGGCGCTCCTCGGCTGGGCGCTCTGGCGGGCGCACGGGTTCGGGCCGCTGCTCGAGGATCCGGGCAGGTTCGCGTCGTTCGGCGCGTTCTTCAAGGTGTTCGTACCGTCGTTGACCGCGATGATCGGCTTCTGGGCGACGCTGTCGTTGAACATGCCCGACTTCACCCGCTTCGGCCGCAGCCAGCGCGAGCAGATCGCGGGTCAGGTCGTGGCGCTGCCGACGACGATGTTCGTGTTCGCCGCGATGGGCGTACTGATCACGAGCGCGACCGGGATCATCTACGGCGAGCTGATCTGGGATCCGATCAAATTGATCGGCGGGTTCCACGATCCGATGATCACCGCGGTGTCGATGTTCACCGCCGTCATCGCGACCCTCTCGGTCAACATCGCCGCCAACGTCGTCTCGCCCGCCAACGACTTCGCCAACGCCTTTCCCCGCGCGATCGGCTTCAGGACCGGCGGACTGATCACCGGCGTGCTCGGCATCGCCATCCAGCCGTGGCGCCTGCTCGCGGATCCCTCCGGCTACATCTTCACCTGGCTGCTCGGCTACTCCGGCGGATTGGGTTCAATCGCCGGCGTGCTGATCGCCGATTACTGGATGGTCCGCCGCACGCACCTGGAACTCGAGGACCTGTACCTGCCGGATGGCGCCTATCGCTATACCGCGGGCTGGCATCTGCCTGGGGTCGTCGCGACGCTCGCCGGCTGCGCCGCGGCGTGGGGCGGCCTGGCCATCCCGGCGATGCGGCCGCTCTTCGACTACGCATGGTTCGTCGGGCTGGCTGTCTCGTTCACGCTCTATGCGGCGCTGGCGAAAAGGCGCTAGCATCTCCAGAGGTTTCCACCATGCTGTCTCGATCACTCGCTCGGCTCGCCTTGCTCGTCCTTCCCGTGCTCACGGCTTGTTTCCAGTCGTCGACGCTCGTGAAGCTGAACCCGGACGGCAGCGGCACCATCGAACAGACCACCACCATCTCCGCGCAGGCACTCAGCCAGCTCGAGTCGTTCGGGACGATGGGCGGCAAGGACAAGAAAGACGCCGGCAGCGATCCGTTTTCGATTGACGAAGCGAAAACGGCCGCGCCGAAGATGGGCGAAGGCGTGACCTTCGTCTCAGGCGACCGGATCGACACCCCGGATCACAAGGGGCTGAGGGCGGTCTACGCCTTCACCGACATCCGCAAGCTGTCTCTGCGTGAGATGAACGCACCGGCGGGAGCCGACGTCGGCGGCAAGCCGTCGCAGCCGATGTCGCTGGCGTTCGCGCAATTGCCCAATGGCCACGCGCTGCTGACCATCAAGAACGACACCGATCTGAACAAGGCCGGGGCCACCGCCAAAACGGAGGCTGCCGGCACGCCCTTCGGCGGCATGGACCAAAAGCAGGCGATGGAGATGATGAAGGCGATGTTCGCCGGGATGAAAATCGACTTCGCGATTCAGGTCGGACACGTCGTCAAGACGAACGTTCCGTATGTGAGCGGCGGGACGGTCACGCTCCTCAGCATGGACTTCGACCAGGTTCTGTCCAATCCCGCCGCGCTCGAGCAGATGGAGAAGGCGCAGTCGCTGGACGACGCCCGGGTGGCGCTGAAGGGGGTCAAGGGGATCAAGGTCACCCTCGATCCGGAGCTGACGATCGAATTCACGAAGTAGCGGTCCAACGGAAGCGCCGGGCGCGCCTCCGTTGGGGTCTCTCACGCGTCGATTACCAGCGGGGCTCGCGCCGGCCGCCCTTGCCGCCGCCACCGCCGCCGCCACGGCCGTAACCGCCGTCGCCATACCCGCCGCCGCCGCCGAAGCCGCCGGACCGTTCAGGCCGCGGTCGCGCTTCGTTCACCGTCAGGTTGCGCCCACCGAACGAGTAGTTGTGGAACTTATCGATCGCCTTCTGCGCGTCCTCGTCGGTGGCCATCTCGACGAAGGCGAACCCGCGCGCGCGGCCCGTGGCCATGTCGCGCATCACCTTGACCGAGTCGACCGCGCCAGCCTGCGCGAACAGTTCCTGCAGTTCCGACTCACCCGCCGAAAATGGCAGGTTTCCCACGTACAACTTCCGGGCCATCTGCGTTCTTCTCCTGTCCCGTACCGCACGGGAACAACAACCGGATCCGTCAGCGTCCGGTCGGAAACAAAACTGATTGGGCGGAAGGCTCGGAGCTCTGACAAGGAGGCGGGCAGTTCGTCCAACTCTGACGGCTTCAGGGTAGCACAGGGAGCGCGGGGGCGCATCCGGTCCAAGCCCGTACCCTGAATCCCTCTGTCCACCATCACACGATGCCCTGTGCACTACCGCGCGGGCGCGCCCTGCGAGCCGGGCTGGCCCGCCGCGCCGTGCGAGCCTGGCGGCCGATCGTCTGCCATGGCACGCGATCGCCCGGCTCCCTTCGTGAAATCGCGCGACAGCGCGTATACTCCCGGCCCATGCAAGCGCTCCTGGCCGAAGCCGTCGGCACCATGATCCTGGTGCTGCTCGGCGACGGCGTCGTCGCCAACGTCGTACTGGAGCGGACCAAGGGTCAGAACAGCGGCTGGATCGTGATCACGACCGGATGGGCCGTGGCCGTGGCGATCGCGGTCTACGCGGTTGGCCGCATCAGCGGCGGGCATCTGAATCCCGCCGTGACGATCGCGCTCGCCGCCATCGGCAGCTTTCCGTGGGCGCAGGTGCCCGGCTACTTGGCTGCGCAGCTGGTCGGCGCCTTTGCCGGCGGCGTGCTGGTGTGGCTGGCCTACCTGCCGCACTGGGGGGAAACGAGCGAGGCCGGCGCGAAGCTCGGCGTGTTCTGCACCGGCCCGGCGATCCGCCACGGCGTCGGCAACGTCGTCTGCGAGTTCATCGGCACGGCGGTCCTGCTGTTCGGGGTTCTGGCGATCGCCGCCAACGCCCAGACGCTCTCGAAGCCGGGCGACGTCGACCTCTCGTTCGTCTTCAGCCGCGGCCTGCAGCCGTTGCTCGTCGGCATGCTGGTGCTCGGCATCGGCCTGTCGCTCGGCGGTCCGACCGGCTACGCGATCAACCCGGCGCGCGATCTCGGTCCGCGGCTCGCGCACGCGCTGCTGCCGATTCCCGGCAAGGGATCGTCGGATCTGGCTTACAGCTGGATTCCCGTCTTCGCGCCGATCGCCGGCGGCCTCGCCGGCGCCGGGCTCTACGTGCTCGTCGGATTCTAAGGAGGGGCGCGTGCATCGCGAACGAGCGACCATCGGCGCATGATGATGCCCCGCTACGTCGGCGCGCTCGATCAAGGGACGACCAGCACGCGGTTCATGATCTTCGATCGCGGCGGCAACGCGATCGCGCGGCATCAGCTCGAGCATCAGCAGATCCTGCCGCAGCCCGGCTGGGTCGAGCACGATCCGCTCGAGATCGCCGCCCGCAGCGACGAGACGATCGCGCGCGCCATGCGCAACGCCAACATCCAGTCGGACGATCTGGCGGCGATCGGCGTCACCAACCAGCGTGAAACGACGATCGTCTGGAACCCGAAGACCGGTCACCCCTGGTACAACGCGATCGTCTGGCAGGACACGCGGACCGATCGCCTCATCAACGCGCTGACCGCGGCGCAGGCCGAGGCCATCCGCGCCAAAACCGGGCTGCCGCCCGCGACCTACTTCTCGGGCGCGAAGATTCAGTGGATTCTCGACAACGTGCCCGGCGTGCGTGCCGCGGCCGAGCGCGGCGACGCGGTCTTCGGCACCCCCGACACCTGGGCCATCTGGCATCTCACCGGCGGCCGCAGCGGCGGCGTCCACGCGACTGACGTCACCAACGCGAGCCGGACGCTGCTGATGGATCTGCGGACGCTGGAGTGGGACGAGGAGCTGCTGCGCATCTTCACGATCCCGCGGCGGATGCTGCCGACGATTCGTCCGTCGGCCCACGCCGCCGCGTTCGGAGTGACGCGTCACGACGGCGCGACCGGCGGCGAAGTGCCGATCACCGGCGATCTCGGCGATCAGCAGGCCGCCACCCTCGGCCAGGTCTGCATCAAGCCCGGCGAGGCAAAGAACACCTACGGCACGGGCAATTTCATGCTCCTCAACACCGGCCGCAACATCGTCCCCTCGAACGCCGGCCTGCTGACGACCGTGTGCTACCAGCTGCAGGGCCCGACGATCTACGCGCTCGAGGGATCGATCGCGGTGACCGGGTCCGCCGTCCAGTGGCTGCGCGACCAGCTCGGCATCATCAGCAGCGCCGGCGAAATCGAGACGCTCGCCAACACGGTCGCCGACAACGGCGGCGTCTATTTCGTGCCGGCGTTCTCGGGTTTGTTCGCGCCGTACTGGCGGTCGGACGCGCGCGGCGCCGTCGTCGGCCTGTCACGCTTCAACACCAAGGCGCACCTCGCGCGCGCCACGCTCGAAGCGATCTGCTACCAGACGCGCGACGTGCTCGAGGCGATGGTCGCCGATTCCGGAGTCCGCCTCGAGGTGCTGAAAGTCGACGGCGGCGCGACCGTGAACGACACGCTGATGCAGATGCAGGCGGACGTCCTCGGTGTGCCGGTGGTGCGCCCGGTGGTCGCCGAGACGACCGCGCTCGGCGCGGCCTACGCGGCGGGGCTCGCCGTCGGCTTCTGGTCGGATCTGAACGACCTCTGCGAGAACTGGCGAATGGACAAGCGATGGGAGCCGCGCTGGTCGGTGGATCAGCGTGACGCCGCGTACGCCGGATGGAAGAAGGCGGTACAGCGGACGCTCGACTGGGTCTCCTGACCGCTTGACAACGCCGCGGCCCGGGGCGCATCGTCTCACCGGAACCTGTCAGCCAATGTCCAAACCGCAACTCTCAGTACCTGCAGCGGAGCCGTCCTCGTCGTGGATGGCGAACTCGTGGAATCGGATCCGGATCCGGCGCGGCCGGCCGTGGATGCTCGCGCCAGTCTTCCTGGCGGCGGCGCTGGCTGGCTGTTCCGGCGGCTCGAACGGCACGTCGGGGCCCGCGCCGATTCCGGCGCCTCCCGATGTCGCCGCCGTCCCGGCCGATGCGCAGCGCACGTCGGACAACCTGGCGAGCAAGGTGCTGCAGGCCGGGACAGGCGCCCGTCATCCGCGCGCGAACTCCGAGGTCACCGTCCATTACACAGGATGGAGCACCGACGGAAAGATGTTCGACAGCTCGGTGGCACGCGGCGAGCCGGCGACGTTTCGTCTCGACAGAGTGATTCCTGGCTGGACCGAGGGCGTTCAGATGATGGTTGAAGGCGAGAAGCGCCGTTTCTGGATTCCGGCCAAGCTCGCTTACGAAGGCGCGGACGGCCCGCAGGGAGTGCTGGTGTTCGACATCGAGCTGATCCGCATCCTCTCCTGACCGGTGAGACTTCGCGGTACACTTGCAGGATGACTCCGCTGCTCCGACCCGGACGCCTCGTCGCAGCCGTCCTGATTTCCGCGTGCGCCGCCGGATGCGACTTCGGCAAGGTGGCGGCGCCGACGGCGCCCGATCAGAGCAACGTGCCGTACTCGCAGACCGACTTCACCATCGGCACGGGTGCGACGGCGGTGCCGGGAAGCACAGTGACGGTGAACTACGGGGCGTGGCTCTACGACGACACCGCGCCCGACAAGAAGGGTGTGCAGCTCGACGCCAATACGACGACGTTCGTGATCGGCGCCAACCAGGTCATCCCGGGCTTCGAACAGGCCGTCACGGGGATGAATGTCGGCGGAACGCGCCGCGCCATCATCCCGCCATCGCTGGCCTATGGCTCGACCGGCTCCAACGGCGCGATCACGATCCCGCCAAACGCCGCGCTCGTCTTCGACCTCGCCCTGACCGCCGTCACACCTCCCCAGTAGCCCGCCGCCTGTTCCCCGGCGAGTCACGCGCAAGCGCGTCGAGCAGCGACGGCAGCTGCGAGAGATCCATCAGTTCGGCCGCTCTCGGCAGCGCAGAGGTTTCAGCGAGACGATTGATCCAGATCGCCCGCAGCTTCAGCGCTGCCGCTGGTGCGATGTCGTGATACAGACTGGCCGCGACATGGACGTGGGCGCGCGGGTCGGCGCCGGTGCGGCGGAAAAACGCCTCCCAGTGGTTCGCCGCCGGCTTGTAGGAACCGATCTCCGAGGCGACGATCGTCAGGTCGACGGGCACGCCAATGGCCGCCAGGGACGCCTCGATATAGTCGCGATCGGTATTCGAGAGAATGGCCAGCCGCCACCCGCTGGCGCGAAGCGATCGCAACGCCTCGGGCACCTCGGGGAACGGCGGCCACGACGGCAGCGACGCGGCCAGCGTTGGCACCTCGCTCGCGGGCGCGCCGAGTTCGCGCATCGCCATCGTGAGGATCTCGCGATACGTGCGCCGGCCGTCGTGCTCGAGCCGCGGTTCGATCTGGTGATACTGCTTCAGCTTCTGGTCGGCCTCTGGCTCGCCGAAGACGCGCGCCATCACCGAGCGGATACCGCCGTTCCAGTCGATCAGCGTGCCGTAGCAGTCAAAGGTCGCCCAGCGATCTGACATATGGCGGCGCGGCCCGTGTCAGCCGCTATCACCCGCCGAGCTCGCTCAGCCACGTCTGGGCGGCAGTGCGGGCGGCAGCGGTCGCTTCCTTGCCCGCGCGGTAGCAGACTTTCCAGGGCGATGACTTCGCCTGATAGGCGGGATTCTCGAAGGTCGACGCGCCTTCCTGGGTCTTCAGACGGGCGTTGAAGTCGACGTCGGCGGACAGCGCCAGGAACTCTTTCAACCGCTTGACGATGATCGGCTTCGGATCGTCCGGATAGTCGCGGTTCCAGCCGGCGAGTTCGTCTTGATAAGCCTTCGTCTGGCGGGCCCGGTCCTGTTTGATCGCGTCGAGCCGCATCTTGCGCATCTCGGGCGTATTCGTCGCCGCGGCCGCCTGTGCTGCGCCCTTTATCGCCTCTTCGATCTGCTTGCGCTGTTCCGCCGGGAGGCTGGCGAGCGCCTTCGTCGATTCCGCGAACTGCTTGTTCTGCTCGTCGTCCTGCTTCTGCTGTTCCTGTTCGGGCGTCGTGTCCCAGGTCGGCGCCTCGGGTCGGTGACTCTGCCGGACCTGCGTGTACTGCTTCTTGAAATCCGGCGTGGCGGCGTACGCCTTCACCCATCCCGCCGCCGACGTGACCGCCTGCGCGCGCGCGGCCGGCGGCAGCATTTTAAAGGCCTTCGACGGCAGTGCCGGGTCGTTGACGCCGCCGGTGATGATGCTGCCGATGGCTTCCTTGGCCGCCTCTGGCGTCAGCCCGAGTTGCGACAGACCGTCCAGCCCCGCCGCGGCGATCCCTGCCGCGACTCCGGCGAACAGCACGATGCGGATCCACTGTGCTCGCATGGCCAGCGATTATAACGTCCCGTCCTGGAGAGGCGCGGGGTTTGGCGGCGGAGGTGGAGGCCTATCGAATCGGGACACACCCGGCGCCGAGCGATGTCACCTGGAGAGGTCAGGCTGGCTGCTGTTTGACGGCCTTGGCCGCCAACTCGCGCTGGCCTCTGAGAATGCTGCACCATTCCTTGTGCTCGGCCACGGGCATCCCGCACTCCACGCAGACGTGGATGCGCTGCTTCGGCTCGGCCTTTTTCCTAAACAGCTTCTGGAGGAAACTCATAGCCTCTCAGACGGATAAAACCTGCGGGAGGTTTGCAGAAACGTTTTCCGGAGGCCTCAGGCCGCGAGCTGATCCACCCGGTCGCGCAGGCCCGCCACCGCGGCCCGCAGCTGGCCCAGCCGCGCCTCTGTATCCCGCAGCTTGTCCCTTTCGGACCGTATGAGCCGCGTGTAGGGAGCGATCCCCTCCCGCATTCGCGCCGCGCTGTGCTCGATTTCTTCGCGGAAGCGCGACGTCAGCGCGTCCGACAGGCTGGCCCGAACGCCGGCGATCCGGTTGCGCATCTGCACCTTGGCCCGCGCGCGCCGCGCCGGGATGATGAACAGCCCGAGCGCCGCGATCACTCCGGCCAGCAGGATCCCCGTGACGTCGGCCGCGGCCGTGCTGGCAGCCACCGTCACCAGGGTGCCGAGCCCGACCGCGCCCGCGCCGGCCGCCGCCGCCGCGGCCACCGCGTTGCGCGCGCCGTCGGCGAGCTGGCTTGCCTCCCGCCGGCGGTCGTAGCCCTCGACGACCCGCTGCGCGGCGCCGCCGACGCTCTCGACCATGCGGCGCCGCTGATCGTGAAATGGACGGGCTTCCTCGTCCTCGGGCGCAACGACGAGGCGATCCTGGAAGGCGCGGCGGCGCGCGGAGAGATGGCGGGTGATGCGCTGCCACTGCCGGAAATCGGCTTCGACCAGCCAGTCAATCAGCTCGTGGACGCGCGCCTCTATCTGCTGCGGCGCGTCGGCGACGACCTGCCGCTCGAACCCCTCCTGTACTCGCGACCGGTTCAGCAGATCCAGGACGCGTCCGATCCGGATGGTGTCGTCGAAGTAGTCATCGCCGCGGCGCTCCATCTCGAGCAGCACGTTGTCGATCACGGCCAGGCGCGCGCCGATGTCGTGGAGCATGTCACGCTCGTAGGCGGCGAGCTGCTGCTCGACGTCGTCGATGACGGTGACGTCCTCGGTGAGCGCCTGGAGGCGCTCGTGCGTCGACGTCACGTAGCGCTCGATCAGGGCCGCGCCAACGCCAATCGGATTGAGCAGCTTGAGACGGGTGCGTGCAACGGAGTCGAGCGACCCGCGGATGTAGTCCTCGAGCGCCGCGAAGCCGCTCGACGACCAGAGGTGCGGTTCGCCGCTCCTGCCACGGAACGCGGCGCGCGCGCTGACCGCAAAGATCTCGGGCGTGACGCCGAGCCACCGCCGCGCGTTCCCGGCGACGTAGGCGCGGACCTCGCCGACCTCCTTCTCCCCCGCGAGGATGTCGATCTTGTTGATGACGATCACGACCTTCTTGCCCCACTCGGCGATCTGCTCGAGGAAGGCGCGCTCGGTCTCGGTGAACGGCCGGTCGGCGGAGGTGACGAACAGGACGAGATCCGCCCGCGGCACGAAGCGGGTCGTGATCTGCTCGTGCTCGCGAAGGACGGCGTTGGTGCCCGGCGTGTCGACGATCTGCATGTCGCCGTAGCGGACGGGGGTCACCCGGGCGGTCGTCGGGGTCACACCCTCCTCGACCAGCCGTTCCCCGGCGAGCGCGTTGATGACCGCGCTCTTGCCGGCGTTGAATTCGCCGACCACGACCAGCAGGAACAGTTCGTCGAGCTGTTCGATCGAGCGTTCGAGCGGCGCCAGGCTCTCGTCGCTGGCGTTGAACCTGATCAGGCTGGCGCGAAGGTCGCCGAGAATCCGACGCTCCTCGCGTAACAGCTCCTGCTCGGCAGGCCCGAGTAGCCACTGCAGCGCCACAACGGCCCCGACGGTGCAGGATGCGCGCCAGATCGCGTTATAGTGGACGCATGAGGCTCGTCGTTGCCGCCGGCGTCATAGCGGCCTGTGGGTTGAGCGCGGCGTGCGGCCAGTCCGTCACCAGTCCGTCCTCGACCGCTCCCTACAGCCAGATCGATCTCCTGCTCGGCACCGGCGACGTGGCGGTCAGCGGAAACATCCTCACGGTCAATTACACCGGCTGGCTCTACGACACTTCGAAGCCCGACACCAAGGGACTGCTGTTCGACACGAGCAACGGCAAGACGCCGTTCGTGTTCACGCTGGGGACCGCGTCGGTGATTGCGGGATGGGACCAGGGACTGGTCGGCATGAAAGTCGGCGGGATCCGGCGCCTCGTCGTTCCGCCGTCGCTCGCCTACGGCGGGATTCGCAACTCTTCCATTCCGGCGTATTCGACCCTGGTGTTCGACGTCGAGCTGTTGGGCACGTGCCCCGCGGCCGGCTGCTCGTGAGCGGGCGGCGCACCGCGCCGCGGGGCTTACCGGCCCAGCCGGACCTTGACGCCCACTGACACGTATCTCAGCCGATCGTCAATCATCGCTTCACCGCCGCTTTCGGCGTCCCCCTTGATCCGCATGATCCCCGCGTCGCCGAAGACGGCCAGCCGCTGCTTCTGACCGATCCACGCTTCCATCCCGCCACCGAAAACCCAGCTCCAGCCCTTGGTCTTGTACTGAAAGGTCTGCGCCGCGACGTCGATCGTCTCGGCCGTGGTGTTGGTCGCCTCGTGGTAGTTCACGCCGCCCTGGCCGTAAATGCGGACCACGCCCGCCTGCGCGCCAAGCTTGCCCAGGATCGTCCACACGTCGCTGTCGAGCGTACTGTTGAATTTGAACGTGTCGCCGCCCGACGCCGTGACTTCGTGCGGGCGGATGTACGAGCCCTCGATGCCGACGAACCGGGTCAACCAGAGCGTGGCGCCGAAGTTGTACGTCAACCCGTGCGACGTCTGGCTGCAGGGCGTCGCGTTGCCGCAGAACAGATCGCCGGTGTTGCCGAAACTGGTGAAGGCCCCGCCCGCGAACATCAGAAGTCCCTTCGGCAGCGGGCGGCTGGGAGTGCCGCTGTTCTCGTCACCCTCCGCCGTCGGCTTGGGCGGCGTGTAGCTGCCACGGACCAGCAGCAACGAGGGAGCCACGCCGCCCACGTCGACCACGATCGTGTTGACCGGCCGCACCCAGTAGATGCCCGCAATCTCGCGGCGGTCGCAGCCTTCGGCCACGGCCGCCGGCTGGCGCGCGCGATCGACGATCACCACCTTGCGCAGCGTGCCGCAGGTATCCACGAAGATGTTCGCGTCCATCTCGGTGATGCCGGCCGGAAGCGAGAAGGAGACCTTCGCTTCGCCGTCGGCGTCGACGGCGGTGGTGCCGGCGGACGCGGCGTTGGCCACGACCTCGACCTGGCTGCCCGCCGGGGCATGACGCACGTACACCGTCTGCGCCGACACCGCTCCAGCCCCCGCGATCACTGCTGCGGCCGTCGTCGCGACAATCCTCCACGGAATGCCCATCCACTCTCCTTCGCGTCGATTATATCGGTCCACGGATCCGCCGCGGCCGCGCCATCCAGGGTAAGACGCTTCGTCCCGACAAAAGGCCGTCCCTGCCGCGGGCGTGTATCACTCGGAACCCCGCGGTCAGGGCCGCCCACTCCAGATTCCGACGCGAGCCTGCTGCGCACGCGCTTGCGCCCGCGCGAGTTCCTCGCCGCGCGGCCCGCCAGGTCTGCCCGACACCCGCGCCAGGCCCTCAGCGACCAGCAGCGCGTTGACGAACGTTCCATCGTCCAGCACCACCCAGGCACTGGCCCGCGAGGTCGCCGACGGGAATTCCAGACGCACGAACCGCCGGCCGACGAGGCCCTCGAGCCGCGCACTCGCTTCGCGGGCGAACGGTTCTCCGTCGAAGCCGCGGCGGGCAATCCGCGGCGCATGGATCCCAGCGAGGCGCACGTGCCCATAGGTCGCGAGCACCACCGTGTTGCCGTCGACGACGCCTTGCACCGCCACCACGTCGGGACCCGACAGATGCTGCGGGACAGCGATTGCTGCCATTGCCGCCATGAACACAACGCGCAGGAACTGCATGACGCCACACTCCTTCAACGGGTTACAGGGAACGGCGTCGTGCCACTGCAATCGACACTCCGGTCACCAGGTGGCCGATCTGATCGTCAGGGAGCGCTACGAGGCGTCGCCCGCCGCCGAGCAACGGGCGAGCACCACATCGAGGAGGAAGAAGGGAGACGGGCTGGTTGAATTCGGGGCGCGGATGGCAGAGATGAACGCGGAAGCCATCACTCGAGCAGGATCTCGAGGTCCTCCCGGCTCAGAGACCGGAGCAGCCCTTCGTCGGCACGGACGATGGCGTCGGCGAGGTCGCGCTTGGTCCCCTGCAGCTCGATGATCTTGTCTTCGACCGTGCCGACCGCCAGCAGGCGGTAGGCGAAGACGTGCCGCGTCTGGCCGATGCGGTGCGCGCGGTCGATCGCCTGCGCCTCGACCGCCGGATTCCACCACGGGTCCAGCAGGTACACGTATTCCGCCGCGGTCAGGTTGAGGCCGAGCCCTCCCGCCTTCAGGCTGATGAGAAAGAGCCGCGTGTCAGGGTCCTCCTGGAACCGGCGCACCGGCGCTTCGCGATCGCGCGTGCGCCCGTCGAGATACTCGTAGCGGAAGCCCTCCGCGTCGAGACGCGTCCTGAGCAGCGCCAGCAGGCTGGTGAACTGCGAGAAGACGAGACACTTGTGCCGCTCGTCGATCACTTCGGCGAGCTGCGGCACCAGGGCATCGAACTTGGCCGAGGGATCGCCGGCGCGCGCCGGATCGACGAGCCCCGGATGACAGGCCGCCTGCCGCAGGCGCAGCAGCGCCTCGAGGACGTGAATTTTCGACCGCTGGATACCGTCGCGGGCAATGCGCGACAGCAGCGTCGATCGATAGTGGTCGCGCAGCTCGTCGTAGAGCTCGCGCTGGGGCCGGGACAGCTCGCAGCGGATGGTCAGCTCGGTGCGGGGGGGCAGCTCCGGCGCCACCTGCGTCTTGGTGCGGCGCAGGATGAACGGACGCACGCCTCGGGCGAGCACGTCGACCGACTTCGGGTCCCGGCGCGAGGCCGCCGACCCGTGCCGGGCGAACGCCGAGGAGCTGCCGAGCAGGCCGGGATTGAGGAACTCGAACAGGCTCCACAGCTCGCCCAGATGGTTCTCGATCGGCGTGCCGCTCAGCGCCAGTCGGTTCGAGGCGCGCACCAGCCGCGCCGCCTTCGCGGCCGCGGTCGCCGCGTTCTTGATCGCCTGCGCTTCGTCGAGCACCGCGTAGTCGAACGACACGTCCTTGAGCAGCAGCGCATCGCGCCGCAGCGTCCCATAGGTGGTCAGCACCACGTGATGACGCGACACGGCGTCGAGTGTGCGGCCGGCGCCGCTGAAGTCGAGCACCGTGAGCTGCGGCGCGAAGCGCCTCGCCTCTTCCACCCAGTTGAACAGCACCGACCTCGGCACGACCACGAGCGAGGGGCCGCGCAGCTCGCGCGAGGCCCGCAGCCGATCGAGCCAGGCGAGTACCATCACCGTCTTCCCCAGCCCCATGTCGTCAGCGAGACACCCGCCGAAGCCGAAGCGCCTCAGGAACGCCAGCCACCCCAGCGCGTCGCGCTGATAGTCGCGCAGTCGGCCGTTGAACGACTTCGCCGGATCGAGCGGGGTGAGTCCGCCGAACGTCGACAGCTCGTCGCGGGCGCGGACGAAGCGCTCGTCCATGTCGACGGCGGGCAGATCGGCGAGCGCGGCGTCGAGCAGCGCCGCCTGCGAGCCGCGGAACCGGACATGATCGCCCGACGCCTCGCCGGCGCTGGCGATTCCGGCGAAGCGGAGGAGCCATTCGTCCGGGACCATCCCTTCGCTGCCATCGTCCAGCGTCACCGTCGAGCGCCCGGCGCGCATCGCTTCAAGCAGGCGCGGCAGCGGCGCCGTGAGGCCTTCGCCGAAGTCGACCGTGCCGTGAAGCTCGAACCAGTCGATCCCCGATTTGACCTCGGAGGTCATCCGCTGCGCCGGCCTGAAGGCTCGGCCTTCCGCCTCGATCCGCCAGCCGAGCGGCACCAGCGTCCGCACGGCGTGACCGAGCATCGCCGGCGAGATCGCGTACCCCTGGCGCGCGGCGAGATAGTCCCAGTGCCGCGCGAACCCGGCCGGCCCGAGCTGCGCCAGGGCCTGCTGCTCGAACGCGGTGTCGCGCCGCACCAGGCGCCTGCGCTCCTGGTCGTAGACACTTCCCGGCATCTCCGGCGAGACGCGAAGGCCGCCGTAGTCGAAGGTGACCGCCGCATTCAGCGACGCCATCGCGTCCCGTTGCGGATCGGCGCGAACGCTGACCGACGGCTTCGGCCGGCTCGCGACGATCTCGAACTGCAGCTCCGGCGGCAGCTCGGACGGGTCGACCCCGGACCGCGCCAGCACGTCCACCAGGCGGCCCGTCGCGTCGGGGGGAATCGTGACCTCTCCAGAGCCGCGCAGCTGCGCCAGCCAGGCGAACGCGCCACCGGTGTCGAGCCGGGCGACACGCCCGCGATGAACCAGATACCCGGCCGCCAGCACCATCGACGGCTCGCGGATCGTCAGCCGCTCGTCTCCGCGCACCAGCGCCCCGTCGATTGAAAAGCTCTCGTCGCGCGTGCCGTGGACGATGTCCAGGCGAAAGAGCCAGGTGGGGCCGTCGTCCCATTCGAGCGCCTGGTATTCCTCGGGCTGCCGCTGCAGCCGCAGCACGGCGCGACCGGTGCGCACGATCGCCGGCAGCAGCCGGTCGAGCAGCGGGCCCGTCAGACGGAACGAGGACCGCCCGAAGTCTGCATACGCGCCATAGGTATCGAGCGCGCCGACCAGCTGCGGCAGGATCTCGCGATCGCCGGGGTCGGTCATGTCCTCGAGGTCGCCGATCGAAATCTGCGCCGGCTTCGGCTTCGCCCAGTCCCCCGTCTTGCGTCGGGTTCGCGTCATCAAGTCGATGGCCACGATCCCGGTGGCCAGGGTCGCGGCCCGATCGATCGCGTAGATCAGCTGCGCGTCGGCGAACTTCGAGGCGCGGGTCGGGCGCGTGGTCGAGCTGAGGTTGCGGGAGAACTCGTTGAGAAACCGCTCCCAGGGTTGGGGCGATTCGGCGCGTCGGGGGGCCGGAAGGCCGAACTCGGGGTCGGCGTCCGGGTCGAGATCAGCTGCCCGCAGTATTGCCTCGTCGCTGATGCGGCCGCCGCCCATCAGGAGTCCGCGCCGCTCGGCCTCGAGCAGCGTCGCCCAGATGTGTTTGCAGATTCCGCGCTCCACGAAATAAGCGCATTCGCAAGCGGCGGTGAAATCGTCGCCGCGGCGGGTGAGTTGGACGCGGTAGTCGTGCGATCCGCGGATGACCGCGCGGACACTCCATGCGTCCCCCTCGATCCGGGTGACCGCGCCGTCGAGGTGGTACTGGCGTCCCTTGCTGCGGCTCCCGCCGGCCACCTCGCGCGCGAGCACGCGGGTGAGCGGGAACGGAGAAGACATCTCTCCAGTGTACTGCGCGCCAGCCCGGTAACGTCCTCGACTTCAATCACAGGACGATCGAAGAGTTCGTTGAGGGCCGCCGCCATCGGGGCGGCGCCGCTTGATTCAGCGGCGCCGCCCGTCCATGACAGCGCTTCGCGGAAGCCGGGCGGCAGCGGACGCGTGCGACGGGAGGTTCGCACCGTCGCCGACCGCACCGGCTTCAAACGCGAAACGGGCGCTTCGCCGCGGCGCTCAACGAGAGCGCGAGGCGGCGGCAAGCGCCGGCAGGGACATCTGCATGCCGTCGACATCCGACAGCACGACGCGCTCGAGGTAATTGGCGCCGGCCGTACGGCGGAACTCGAGCCGTGGCCCGTCGGCGAGCGCCTCGTTCGACAGCCGAACCGCGAGCGCGATCGTCACGTGCTCGCCGCTCGCCGCGGTGATGGTCAGCAGGTTCGGCTGCTCGCTCCGATAGCTGATCGTGTAGACGCCCGCGGGCAGCGTCATCTCGCCGACCTGGAACACGAACGGCACGGTAGCGGTGACCTGTTGGTCGGCGCGCGCCACCGCCGCACCGCCGGTCAACATCGCCATGGCAGCCATCAGCACCGACGCTCTCTTCGCCAGAGTGTTCACAAGGACCTCACCTTCCAGCATCGCAGCCGCGAACAACGCCGCGTTCTTGAAGATGTAGACGAGCCCGACTGTGACGGAGATGCGGCAGCCCTGGTACACGTTGGTGGCGGCGATCGCCGCCTGCTCGCCGCCGTCAATCGGCGCGCGCGTCCAGGTTCGCCACGATCTCGTAGGATCGCAGCCGTGCGCCGTGATCGTGGACGTGCGACACGACGATCAGCTCGTCTGGCGCGGTGAGCGCCGTGAACGCCCCCAGCCCCGCACGGATCGTCGCCGCCGACCCGACGATGGAAATCGACGGCAGCGATTCGATCCGCGTGGCGTCGAACGGCACCACTGCCTTCTCCCATTCACGGCTGGGCGGCGGCAGCCGAATCGGCGTGCCGGCGCGCAGGCTGGCGAACGACTGGCGTGCAGACGACGCAAGGAACCGCGCCTCGTCGTCGGTCTCGGCCGCGACGATGCTGACGCCGAGCATCACGTACGGCTGCGCGATCTGCGCGACCGGCGATGCGGTGAAGCGTTCGCGGTAGATCCGAATCGCCGGCAGCATCTGCGCCGCGGCGAAATGCGACGCGAACGCGAACGGCAGCCCCAGCGCCGCCGCGACCTGCGCGCCGAACAGGCTCGACCCGAGGATATAGATAGGCACGGACGCGCCCGCGCCGGGAACGGCGCGGAGGTTCTGCCCGTCTTCCGGTTGGAAGTAGGACAACAGCTCGAGCACGTCCTGCGGGAACGCGTCCGGGTCGCTGGCGAGCGTCCGGCGCAGCGCCTGCGCGGTCCTGGGATCGGTGCCGGGGGCGCGCCCGAGGCCGAGATCGATCCGCCCTGGGAAGAGCGACTCGAGCGTGCCGAACTGCTCCGCCACGACGAGTGGCGCGTGGTTGGGCAGCATGACGCCACCCGACCCGACGCGGATCGTGCGGGTGCCGCCCGCGAGATAAGCGATGACGACGGCGGTCGCGGCGCTCGCAATCCCCGGCATGTTGTGGTGCTCCGCGACCCAGAAGCGGCGGTATCCCCACTGCTCGGCATGCTGCGCGAGATCGAGCGAGTTGCGCAGTGCCGTACCGGCGTCGCTCCCTTCGGTGATCGGCGACAGATCGAGAATCGACAGGTGCATGGTCTCAGGTCGCGCTGCGGTCTGGCGGCAGATCACTCGTTCAGCGATACGGTGCGAAGTCGTCCCACACCTGCTGGACGATCTTCGCATCGACGGTTCGCGTGTCCCCCTTGTCCGACGGCTTGTCGGAGAACAGGGTGATCGACACGCGGCCGCATTGCGGCGAAAACGCCGAGACGTCGAAGGCATACAAGCCTTCGTCGATCGAGGCGGACCCATCGAGGCGGTGCTCGATGCGGAACGGATGAATCGGCGCGATCTCCTTGTCGCCGCACGACAGGCGCAGCCCGCCAAAGCCGGCCTTGGGGCGCTTGATCGCCGGAATCGCCACCCCCTGGGTCTGCGCGGCGCCGCGGGCGACCGTCGTCCAGAAGTTCTCGCCGAATTTCGGCGTCACCCGAATCAACACGACGGGGGGCGCGTCGCTCACGTACTCGCGCCAGGTCCCGAAGTCGTCGAGCGGGTTGAGCACCGCCTGCGCCTGGGCATGGTCATCGCGCGCGTAGTCGAAATGCCCACCGTCGTCGCTCTTGTGCAGCGAGCCATAGAGCACCGGCGGGGTGATGATATTCACCTCGAAGTCGGACGCCGCCACCAGGTACGGCGAGAGGCTGGCACCGCGCGCCTTGGCGGCCTTCTTCAGCGCCTCCTCCGGGAAGGGCAGATCCGGGTCCATGGGCAGCGGCGTGGCCGAGGGTGGCGCCGCGCCTTCGATCTTCTTTCCGGCCTCCGCCAGCGCGCTTTGCGCGTCGTCGATCCGAACCGAGCGCGGTGAGATCTCGTTCACCGCCGAGGCCTCTTCAGCCGATGTCGTGATCGCGACGACCCGGCCCGATGCGTTCAGGAGCGGCACGCCGGCGCTGTCACGACCGAGCGGCACATCCGACGAGACGGTGTGCGCCGACACCCGGTCGACGGTGCCCGAGATCACGCTCCGGGCGCCGCTGGCCGGCGCCTCGATCGCGTAGACCGTGTCGCGCTCGGCCAGCGGCGCAGCCGGCGGCGAGAAGGCCGGCGTCAGCGGCCGTGCCGGCGCCACCGCCCGTGGATCGATCCAGATGATGGCGACGTTCCGGTTGGGATCGTTCGCCACGACGCGTCCGGCGACCTTCGTCGTGGCCGAGACCTGCACTTCCACCGTGGTGGCTGTCTCGATCAGCCGCTGGTTGGTGACAACGAGCCCACGCGCGTCCATCAGAAATCCCCGGCCGACACGCGCCGGGGTCCAGATGATGACGATGCTGTCCTTCCAGTCCGCGAGCAGCGAACCCTCGACCCGCTCCTCTACGGCGGCGACGGTCGGCGCGGCGCCTGGCTTCGCCGCCTCGATCGCCGCGTTCGCGGCCGTCAACGCCAGCGTCGTCTCGCCGGTCGCCGCGACCTTGACCGGCTGCGACCATTCGTAGGCCTGTCCGTCGAGCACGTAGGGGTTGTCGGATTCGACGACGTACTTCCCGGGCTTGAGGTGCGCTTCCGCCGTGCCGTCCGCCTTGGTGACGAATCGCTGCGGCGAGGCGGTGACCGGGTCGTCGCTGATGAGAAGGACATGCCTCGGCACCGGGTGGGTGCTGCCATCGGCGGCAGTCACGCTGACGGTGATTCTGAGTACGGCCGTCTGCGGCGCCGCCGCCAGGGCGATCAGCCACGCGAGGAAGAGGGCCACGTCTCAGTGTACGCCGTGCGGCGCAACATTTACGTGCGTAACCGCGCGGCGGATGAGCACGACGCCCGCCGGCGTGTCGTGCGGGCGGTGGCCCGCTCGCAGGCGCCTCAGCCTGTGCGAGGTCCTAGTTCGACGCCACCTTTCGCAGCAGCCCGATGTCCGACAGCATCATGCCGGCGCCGAGGACGACCGAGGTCAAGGGGTTTTCAGCGATCAGGACCGGCAAGCCGATGTCGTCCCTCAGCCGGTGATCGAGATTGCGCAGCAGCGCGCCGCCGCCGGTGAGCACGATGCCGCGGTCGTAGATGTCGGCGCACAGTTCCGGAGGAATCCGTTCGAGCGCCTCGCGGACCGCGCGAACGATCTGGTGAAGAGGGTCGGCGAGCGCCGTCCGGATGTCTGCGTCGGTGACGATGACGGTCTTCGGCACCCCTTCGAGCACGTGCCGCCCCTTGACGATCATCTCCAGTTTCTGCTCGAGCGGCATCGCCGACCCGATCTCGAACTTGATCTGCTGCGCGGTACGCTCGCCGATATACAGGTTGAAGGTCTTGCGCATGAAGGCGACGATCGCATCGTCCATCGCGTCGCCGGCGACGCGGAGCGACCGGCCGTAGACCGAGCCCGCCATCGAGATGACGGCGATGTCGGTCGTGCCTCCGCCGATGTCGATGATCATGTTGCCGGCGGCCTCGGTCACCGGCAGCCCCGCCCCGATCGCCGCCGCCATCGGCTCCTCGACCAGGTGGACTTCACTGGCCTTGACGCGGAATCCGCTGTCGCGCACGGCCCGCCGCTCGACCTGCGTAATCTCGGAGGGCACGCCAATCACCAGGCGCGGCCGTTTCAGGTACGAGCGCCCCATCGCCTTGCGCACGAAGTGCACCAGCATCTTCTCGGCGGCGTCGAAGTCGGCGATCACGCCGTCGCGCAGCGGCCGCACCGCCTTGATGTACCCGGGCGTCCGCCCGAGCATCTCGTGCGCCTCCTGGCCAACCGCTTCGACGTGACCCTTGGCCGTGTTGAATGCGACGATCGACGGTTCGTTGAGGACGATGCCGCGGCCGTGTGCGAAGACGCAGGTGTTCGCCGTACCGAGGTCGATGGCGATATCCGTAGAGAAGAGGTTCATGGATGCGCGGGCGCGCAGCACGATCCGTTCCCGGTGTTTTTGTGCGGAAATGCTCGCGACCTGGGAACAGCAGCGCCGCGATATTTACACTGGCGAGTATTTCTTACGCACCGACGCGCACGCCTTCGCTGGTCGAACGCGCCCGGCGCACCGTCGAAAGCGCTACTCCTTGGCTTTCAGCTTCGACTCGTTTTCCTTGATGAAGGCGCGGATCTCGTCGGCCATCGCGAGCAGCTTGGCCCACTGCTCTTTGTAGAGGGTGACGGGAAAGCGGCCAAGTCCGTAGACGGAGACGGCGCCTTTCTCGCTGACCTTGAGGCCGCCGCGGGCGGGCCGGTTCTTCAGTTGGTCGTTCTCGGCGCGCAACCGCTCGACTTCCGCTTTGAGATCTTCGTCGGACATGTCAGCGATTGTACTGGAGCCGCGCGGCTGCGCGGCGGTTCCGATCGTTTTCAGTGCACCGTGCCGCCGAGCAGCGACGCGACTGCGGCCAGCAGGCGCCCCTCGTCGATTGGCTTGGCCAGGTGGATCTGAAAGCCGGCGGCCCGCGCCTCGTCGGCGTCTTCCTGGCGCGCGTACGACGTCAGCGCAATGGCCGGCGTCACAATCCCAGCCCGCCGCAGCGATCTGATCAACGAATAGCCGTCTTCCTTGGGCATCCGAATGTCGGAGATGAGGACGTCCGGCGGCCCGCCCTGCATTTCGCGCCGCGCCTCGCCGGCGGTCGCCGCCGTGTCGACCGACGCACCGGCGCGCTGCAGCGTCAGGCGAAGCACTTCCCGGACATGCTCGTCGTCTTCCACCAGCAGAATCCGCGCGCGCGCGAGGCTACGTGGAGCGGCACCGGGCAGCGCAGGGTTCTGGACCCGCACCGTCAGCGACGTCGAGCTCGGCTCGTACGCCGGGAGTGTGACCGTGAACGTGGAGCCGCGACCTTCGCCGGCGCTCTCGGCCCGCACACTGCCGTGGTGAAGCTCGACGATGTGCCGGACGATGCCCAGCCCGAGACCGAGGCCCGACTGACCGCGGGCCAGTCCGTCCGCCTGCCGGAACCATTCGAAGGCGTGCGGCAGGAAGTCCGCCGGGATGCCGGCGCCGGCGTCGCTGACCGTCAGCACCAGATTGCGTCCGCTCCGTCCCAGGACCACGCTGACCCGGCCGGGCCCATCGGAGAACTTGATGGCATTCGACAGCAGGTTCCACACCACCTGCTCGAGACGCCGCGGGTCGCCGAAGACCAGCGACGGGTCGCGGAGATCGCTGTGGATCTCGAGCTGCTTGCCCTGAGCCTGCGGTCGCACCTGTTCGAGCGCCGCCTCCACGACGTGGGCAAGCGGGATCGCTTCGCGCAGCATCCGCATCCGGCCCGACACGATTCGCGAGACGTCGAGCAGATCGTCGACGAGGCGGCTCTGCGCGCGGGCGCTGCTCTCGATCACGTCGATCGCGTGCCGGAGCTCGGCCGGCGGCAGATCGTGCGCCTTCACGACCTGCGCCCAGGCAAGGACCGCGTTGAGCGGGGTCCGCAGTTCGTGCGAGACGGTGGCGAGAAAGTCGTCCTTCGCCCGGTTTGCCTTCTCGGCGTCGAGGCGCGCCGCCTGCTCGCGCCCCACCAGCTCCTCGAGCTCGCTCGACATCGCGCCGAAGCTGCGTCCAAGCGCGCGCACCTCCGACGGGCCGCCAATCGGCACCGGCTGTTGGAAGTTGCCCGACTGCAGGCGCCGCGCCGCCTCGGCGAGCCGCCTGATCGGCGCCGAGATCCAGTGCGCCGCCACGAGTGAGAGCAGAATGCCGCCGAGGACGAACCAGATCACGCGGCGGACCAGATCGTCGTAGAGCGCCTGGGCCGGCGCGATCGCTTCGCTGTAGTCGAGGCGGGCGCCGACACAGCCGCCGCCGAGCGCCGCCAGGGGCTGAAGGCTCTGAAAGCTGGTCGTTCCGGTGAAGTCGACGCCGACAAACGTCGCCGACCCGGCCCGGCAGCGTCCCGCCAGCGCCGAAACCTGCGTCCGCGCGGCCGATGCGCCGGGACTCGAGGAGGCGAGGAAGGTGCCGTCGGCGTCGAGCAGAAACACCTCCGCGCTCCGGCGAAACGGCGACGACGAGGCAAACAACCGCTGGACGTCGTCGTCCCCGAAGCGCAGCGTCAGGGTCAGGTCGCCGCGCCCGGCTTTGAGCACGTATTCCACCGCGCCGCCCGCCACGCGCAACGGTTTCGCGAGGGCGTTCGGCTCCGGCTCGACGTCGCCAACCTCGTCGCCGGCCCGTCGAAGGACGCGTCCCCGATACGTCAGCAGCGCGCCGAGCGCCTCCTCGCTCCTGCGGAAGTCGGCCAGCATCGGGGCCACGCAGTCGGGCGCCCATCCCAGGCGGCCGAGCCCCGACGACTCGGCGCATACCGATGTCAGACTGCCCAGGAAGTTCTCGGCATGCTGACGGCGGAACTCGAAAAGCTGGGACAGACTCTGGGCGCGCGTTTCGCTCTCGAGGCTGACCTGGCGCCCGGCGTCAGTGCGCAGCGTCGAGGCGAGGGCGGTATAGGCCGCCCGGGTCAGCACCGTGGCAAGCCCGATCAACAGGGCGAGAAACGCCAGCAGCAGTTGGACCGACAGCGGCAGCGCTCTGCGCATCTCGAAAGGTTTCTCGGCTGGAACGCCCCGGGGTATCAGCCTACCCCGCCATTATTGCCGAGGTCGGTGTCGCAAGGGACAGTCTAGCGCGTAACATATCCGGATGCGCATCGGCAGAGACTTGACGATCAAGGGCGACCTGGCGGCGGCGGAAGACTTCACCGTCGATTTCACGCTCGAGGGCTCGATTGACCTTCCCGGCTACAAGTTGATGGTCGAGGAGGCCGCCTCCGTGCAGGCCAGGGTGACGGCCGCCTCGGTGGTCGTGCGCGGGCGCCTCGATGGCCATGTCGCGACCGATCGACTGGAAATTGCCTCCACCGGCAGTGTTCAGGGGAGTGTCGTCACGTCGAAGCTGCTGCTGCAGGACGGCGCGCTGCTCAACGGGCCGGTCAACACCGAGCGCGCGCAGGCCGCCGGCAGCGTCGCCCGTCACAAGCAGAAAGCGTAGACCGGCGGCGACCGTAAACGCGCTACAATCCCGGCCTCCCGACAATTCGGCGGATCCCCAAGGCGGAACCCTTCACATCGGAACGGAGGCGACGATGAGAAACACGGGTGTACTGTGTCTGGCTGCACTGCTGTTGGCGATCCCAGCCGGCGCGCAGACGAAAACCGGCGGCAAACTGCACTGCGCGAAACCCGATGCCGACCAGTCGATCGAGGTCGGCGACAAACCGGGTCACGTGGTCTACGCGCGCAAGTCCGCGTGCACATGGGACGGCTCGCAGGAGATCGAGGGGCTCAAGACCAAGACCGGCGTCGACGTCGCGACCGGCGAGGTGAACGGCACCACCATGCGCGACAGCGGCTATCACACCGCGACGATGGACAACGGTGACAAGTACATGGTGCGGTTCAACGGCGCGACCGCGATGGCCAAGGACAGCAACGGCACCATCGAAGGGAAATGGACGTTCGTCAGCGGCACCGGCAAGCTGAAGGGGATCAAGGGGGCCGGCACCTACAAGGGCACGGCCAACGCCGACGGCAGCGCCGACGTCACCGTCGACGGCGAGTACACGCTGGCGCCGCCGCCGCCGGCGAAGAAGAAATAGCGCGTCCCGGCCACGTCTGCGGCCGGGGCTCGGGCACCGGCCGCGGACGCCCGGCGTCAGTCGCAGCGCGGAGTCGCGGCCGGATCGCGCCGCGTCACGTCTCGCGGACGACCTTCCTCAGTTCGTCGACACCTTCCGCAGCAGCGCCATGTCGGTCAGCATCATCCCCGCACCAGTGACCACGGACGTCAACGGGTTCTCGGCCACGAGCACCGGCAGCCCCGTCTCATCGCGGAGGCGCTTGTCGAGGTTGCGCAGCAGCGCGCCGCCGCCGGTGAGGACCACGCCGCGGTCGTAGATGTCGGCGCAGAGCTCGGGCGGAATGCGCTCGAGCGACTCGCGGACGGCGATCACGATCTGCCGCAGCGGCTCGGCGAGGGCGGTTCGGATGTCGGCATCGCTGACCGTGACGGTTCTCGGCACCCCTTCGACGACGTGCCGTCCCTTGACGTCCATGCGCAGCGGCTCGTCGAGCGGCATCGCCGATCCGATTTCGAACTTGATCTGCTGCGCGGTGCGTTCGCCGATGTGCAGGTTGAACGACTTCCGCAGGTAGGTCATGATCGCGTCGTCCATCGCGTCGCCGGCGACCCGCAGCGAACGGCCGTAGACGGTGCCGGCCATCGAAATCACCGCGATGTCGGTGGTGCCGCCGCCGATGTCGATGACCATGTTCCCGGCCGCCTCGGTGATCGGCAGGCCCGCGCCAATCGCCGCGGCCATCGGCTCGTCGACGAGGTGCACTTCGCTCGCCTTGACGCGGAAGCCGCTGTCGCGCACCGCCCGCCGCTCGACCTGGGTAATCTCAGACGGCACGCCGATGATGAGACGCGGCCGCTTCCATCGCGACGACCCCATCGCCTTCTTGACGAAATGCACCAGCATCTTCTCGGCGGCGTCGAAGTCGGCGATGACGCCGTCCTTGAGCGGCCGGACCGCCTGGATGTTGGAGGGGGTGCGGCCGAGCATCTCATGCGCGTCCTGGCCGACGGCTTCCACCTCTCCCCTGACGGTGTTGAAGGCAACAATCGACGGCTCGTTGAGGACGATACCCCGCCCCTGCGCAAAGACGCAGGTGTTGGCGGTGCCGAGATCGATCGCGAGGTCAGTGGAGAACACGGATGGAAAGGTCATCTCGGGCGCGCGACAACGCACGAATCGTTCCGGCGCGATCGACGTCCGTATCCTCTTTTGCCGGGGGTTTCGACCGGTATGGACGTGGGGGGACGGGCGCCCGATTACGAAACCGACGCCCGGTAACGATTCTGTCGCCCGGCTACGAGCCGCCGAGATTCAGGAGCGCCTCCCGCTCGTCGTCGAAAATGTCGAAGACGAGCGTCATGTGCGCAATGCCCAGGACGCGCCGCGCCGTCGGGCTCGGGCGCAACAGCTTCAGCTGGCCGCCGCGGCGGGTGACGTGGCGGAACATCGCCACCAGCAGGCCGACACCGCCGGAGTCGAGATGGGTGAGGCGCTCGAGATCGAGCAGGATCGCCGGAGCGTCGCCGGCGACCACCGCCGTGATCGCCGCGCGCAGCTGGCGCGTCGCATCCTCGTCGACCAGCGCCCCGGAGAGCGTGAGGATCGTCACGCCGCCGCCGGTCCGCTGAAGGATCTGCAGGGCATCGAGCATGGGGGCACCCTCCAGTTTATGTCGGAAGAGAGACGAATCAGGCGGTGCGCGATTTCGAGGATTCGAGCCCCGGGCCGGCGACGTCGTAGATGGTATCGAGCAGGGCATTGACCTCCGGATCGGAGCGGAACGTCTCGAGCATCGGCCCTGGACCCATCCGCACCGTCAGCCAGCAGGTCTGCTCGTCGATGCAGGCGCGGAGCGCCGCGCGCACCAGCCCGACGTCGCGGCGGCCGACCGCAATCATGACGTCGCAGGCGCGCGGGATGTACTCGCCGCGAGACCGCCGCTCGTCGAGCTCGGCTTCGATGCGCGCGCAGCCGCCGGGCTGGCGCTGCAGCGCGTAGATCTTCCCGAGCATCGAGACGAAGATCGGCGCGCGCGACAGCGCGGTGGTCTGCTCCATCAGTTGTGCGGCTTCGTCGAGCTTGCCCTGGTCGTCGAGCGCGATCGCCAGCAGCCACACTCCCATCAGGAAGTCGGGCTGGAGCTGCAGCGCGCGGCGTGCCGCCTGCTCCGCCGACGCGACGTCGCCGCCAGCGAAATAGGCCATCCCGGCAGCGCCGTGGATGAACGGCGACAGGGGATCGAGCTCGATCGCCGCCGACGCTTCGACCGTTGCTTCGCCGAGACGGTACATGCCGGCCAGCGCCACACCGTGGAAGGCGCGCGCCAGCGACCAGCGCGCATTCATTTCGATGGCGCGCTTGAAGTACGGCTCGGCCTCACGCCAGCGGCGGTGGAAATAGAGCACGTGCAGCGCCTGGGCGAACTGCACCTCGGCCAGCTCGGGCGCCAGGGCCATCGCCTGCTCGACCGCGGCCTTGGCCTGCGGGTAGCAGGCCTCGATCGGCAGCCAGCCGTAGGGCCGGTAAAGCGCCCACGAATCCGCCAGCCCGGCGTAGGCGAGCGCGTAGTCGGCGTCGAGGGCGATCGCCCGTTCGAAGGACTGGATCGCCAGCCGCAGCGTGGTCGGCGAGCGCTGGTGCCAGTAGTGCCGCCCCTTCAGATATTGCTCGTAGGCCTCGAGATTGTCGGTCGGCCGCCGCACGGCGTCCTTGGCCTTGCCGAGCAGCGCCGGCGCCAGCGCCGTGACCAGCGCCGAGACGATCTCGTCCTGGATCTCGAAGACGTCGGCCATCTCGCGGTCGTAGCGCTCGGACCAGAGCTGGAAGCCGGTATCGGCATCGACCAGCGCCGCGCTCACCCGCAGCCGCGAGCCGGCCCGTCGGACGCTGCCTTCGACGATCGCGCCCACTCCCAGCGCGGCGCCGACCGCCTTGAAATCCTGTGCGTCGTCGCGGAAGCGGAACGCCGACGCCCGTGAGGCGACGCGGAGACCTCCGACGCGGCCGAGCGCGTCGATCAGGTCCTCGGTGATGCCGTCGCTGAAGAAGGCGTTGTCGGCATCGGCGCTCAGGTTGCGGAACGGCAGCACCCCGACGGACTTCTGCGCGGCCGCAGCGTGGGCGCTCGTACTGCGCGAGTGAGTGGCCGGCCCATGCAGCTCGCGCAGCGCGCGCTTCAGATCGGCGCGGACGTCGGCCGCCTGCCGATAGCGGAGCTCGCGATCCTTCTCGAGCAGCTTGGCGATGATCGCGGCGAGCGACGGTGGCAGCGCCGGATTCAGCTCGAGCACCGGCACGGGCGCCCGATTCAGAATCGCGTCGGCGATCAACCCGGTCGTCGCACCGACGAAGGCGCGGCGTCCGCTCGCCATTTCATAGAGCACCAGCCCCAGCGCGAACAGATCGGCGCGCTGGTCCAGCGTCTCGCCCCGCACCTGCTCGGGCGCCATGTAGGCGGTCGTCCCGATCGTCTCGCCGGCGTCGGTCAGCGCCGCCATCGTCGTCGCCTGCACCGATTGCGCGTCGACCAGCTTGGCGACGCCGAAATCGAGCACCTTCAGGTCACCGCGCGCCGTAATGACGACGTTGGCAGGCTTGAGATCGCGGTGGATGATGCCGCGCGCGTGCGCCGCTTCCAGCGCGTCGGTGAGCTGCATGCCCCAGTCGATGACCTGTTCGGCCGGCAGCCCGCGCTGCTCGAGCAGCGCGTACAACGGCTTGCCGTCGAGCAGTTCCATGACGATGTAGGGGCTGCCGCCGTACTCGCCGACGTCGTAGACGGCGCAGATGCGCGGATGGCTGACTGAGGCGATCGTCCGGGCTTCGCGGTTGAAGCGCTCGAGCGCCAGCGGATCGCGCGCGGCGCTCGACGGCAGCACCTTGACCGCCACGTCACGATCGAGCCGCGTGTCGCGCGCACGATGCACTTCCCCCATTCCGCCGGCGCCGAGCAGGTCCGTCACCTCGTACGGACCGATGCGGGTGCCAGGGGAAAGCGCCACGGCGCATTATCGATCGAAATGCCGCGGCCGCGGCGGCGACTGGAGACGGCCTCAGCCGGCGCAGCTGCCGCCGGCGCGAACGGAAATCATCACCAGCGGCTTCTTCGGCCCGGCGGTAAAGGCGTGCGGCAGACCGCGCGGGATCAACAGGTAGACGCCGGGACCGAGCGATTCGTCGCGCGCCCCAAGCTTGACCGTGCCCTGACCCGCGATGACATAGAGGAACTCGTCGGCATCGGCGTGCGCGTGGCTCGCGATGGCGTCGTTGATCTGGATCAGCGTGCCCGAGCCTCCCGAACTGCACCCGAGCGGCGTCGCCTTGCCGCCGGAGCGGCCGACGTAGTTCTTCTCGATGAACGCCGGCATGTCGAGGACGACGGGTTTGGCATCCGACGGCGGGGGGGCCGGAGGCGCCGGCGCCGGCACCGGCGGCGCGGCCGGCGCGGGCGGAGGCGGCAGCAGCACCAGCGTCACCTTGACGTCGATGGGAACGCTGCCGCGCGCGGCCAGCTCCTTCTCGAGCGGGACGAATCCGTCCTTCTCGAACCGGAACCGGTAGTTCCCGGCCGGCAGGTCCTCGAACACGATGCGTCCCGATTCAGTGCGGGACGCGCGTTCGGCGGCGCCCGTCAGCGCCACTTTGACGTCGGTGAGCGCGGTGCCGGATGGATCCGTTACAAGCACGGCAAAGGTTACGTTGCCGCTACGCGCCGCGCCGCCGCGCTTCGGCGCCGGCGTCTGGGCCGGCGCCGGCGTCTGGGCCGACGCTGACGTCTGGGCCGACGCCGGCGTCTGAACCGACGCCGCGACCAAAACCGCCAGCGACAGAATCACAGTCTTCTGCATGAGGTTCTCCGTCATGGATACACCACGATCCATGCCACGCGCATACAAGAGTAAGATTGCCGGCCTATGGACACAAATCCGACCAGAATCGCACTGCTGGGGACCGGCCTGCTGGGGTCGGGTATGGTCCGGCGCTTCCGCACCCAGGGGCTCGAGGTCACGGTGTGGAACCGCACCGCCGCGAAGGCCCGGGCGCTCGAGGCCGAGGGGGCTCGTGCTGCCGCCTCCCCCGCCGAGGCGGTGAGAGACGCCGGGCGCGTCCACATCGTACTGTCGGAGGACGCGGTCGTCGACGCCGTCCTGGAACAGATCCTTCCGGCGCTCGCCGCCGACGCGCTCATCGTCGATCACTCGACGACGCTGCCGGCCGCGACGCAGGCCCGCGCGGAGCGGCTGAGCGCCCGAGGCGTGCGATTCCTGCACGCGCCGGTGTTCATGTCGCCGCAGATGGCCGCCGACGGCACCGGCGTGATGATCGTGTCCGGACCGCGGCCCGAGTACGACGCGGCACGCCGCGACCTGGACGCCATGACGGGCGACGCCTGGTACGTCGGCGAGCGCCCCGACCTCGCGGCGGCCTACAAGCTGTTTGGCAACTTGATGCTGTTCGCGGTCAACGGCGGGCTTGCCGACATCTTCACCATCGCGCGCGCCAACGGCATCGATCCGCTCCAGTCGCTCGAAGTGTTCGACCACTTCAAGCTGATGGGCGGCATCCCGATGCGCGGACGGCGTATGGCGAGCGGCGATACGGCGCCTGCTTCCTTCGAGTTGACCATGGCGAGAAAGGACGTCCGCCTGATGACGGAAGCCGCCCGTGGCGGCCCGCTCCTCATCCTGCCCACCATCGCCAGGCGGATGGACGAGGTCATCGCGGAAGGCCGCGGCGATCACGACCTCGCGGCGCTCGGCGTGGCAAAACCGTAGACGGACTGGGCGCGGATATACTCCCGCGCATGTCACGCAGCTGGCTGTCTCGGGCGGCGCTCGCGATCTGCCTCGCCGCCGGGTCGATTGGCGCGGGAGCACGCCAGGCGAGCCTCCCCGCCTCCTCCCGACCGTTCTTCAACGACCTGCGCTGGAGGCCGATCGGGCCGATGCGCGCCGGCCGCACCAAAGCGCTGGCCGGCATTCCCGGTCAGCCGTTCACCTTCTACATCGGCATGGTCAACGGCGGCGTCTGGAAGACGATCAACGCGGGCCGCACCTGGACGCCAATCTTCGATGACCAGCCGACCGGATCGATCGGCTCGATTGCGGTGTCACCGTCGAATCCCGACGTCGTCTACGTCGGCAGCGGCGAAGGCCTCCAGCGTCCCGACCTGGCCATCGGGGACGGGATGTACAAGTCCACCGACGCCGGCCTGACGTGGGCGCATCTCGGCCTCCGCGACTCGCAGCAGATCGCGCGGGTCGAGGTCGACCCGACGAACCCCAACCGCCTGTTCGTCGCCGCGCTCGGCCACCCCTACGGTCCGAACGAGGAGCGAGGCATCTTCCGATCCACGGACGGCGGCGCGACGTTTCAGAAAGTGCTGTATCGCAACGCCGACACCGGCGGCAAGGACGTCGACATCGATCCCTCGAATCCGGACATCGTCTACGCGGTGCTGTTCGAAGGGCGCCAGGGCCCGTGGGAGAACGCGGCGTGGAGCGGCACCGGCGGAATCTTCAAGTCGATCGACGGCGGCTCGACCTGGAAGCCCCTCACCAACGGCCTGCCCGCGCGCATCGGCAACGCCGAGTTGACGATTGCGCCGAGCAACCCCAGGCGCCTCTACGCCTACGTGACGGCCGCCCCGGACGGCGCCGCCGTGGGCAGGGGAGGCGGAGGCGGCGGCCGCGGCAGGGGAACGGGCGCTCCCCGAAACAATCCGATCTACCGCTCCGACGACGCCGGCGAGACGTGGGCGCCGGTCTCGACCGATCCGCGCGTCGGCACGAGCAACGAGGCCTCGATCTGCGTCGATCCGAAGAATCCTGACTGGCTGATCGTCACCAGCCAGGTCACCTATCTGAGCGAGAACAGCGGCGCGTCGTGGGTACCGTTCAAGGGGGCGCCGGGAGGGGACGACTACCAGTACGCGTGGATGAACCCGATCAACCCCGACATCATCTTGCTGGCGTCCGATCAGGGCGCTGTCGTGTCGCTCGACAAAGGCCGCAGCTGGAGCTCCTGGTACACGCAGTCGACGGCGGCCATGTTCCACGTTGCCGCCGACAACGCGTTCCCGTATCGCGTCTGCGGCGGCCAGCAGGACAGCGGGTCGGCGTGCGTCGCGAGCCGCGGCGTCGATGGCGCGATCACGATGCGCGAGTGGCATCCGGTCGGCATCGAGGAATACGGCTATGCCGCCCCCGATCCGCTCGATCCCGACATCGTCTACGGCAGCAAGGTGGTGACGAAGTACGACCGACGCACCGGGCAGGTGTCCGACGTCGGCCCGATCGAGTCGGGCCGCGGCGGCCGCGGCGGCCAGGCCACCGGTCCCGTCGTCAATCGCCAGGTCCGGACACAGCCGCTCGTGTTCTCGATGGCCGACAGGAAATCACTCTTCTACGGCACCAACGTCCTGTGGAAGACGATGGACGGCGGCCGCACCTGGAAGCAGATCAGCCCGGACCTCACCCGCAAGGCGCACGAGGTGCCGAAGAGCGTCGGCACCTACACCGAGCAGGTCACGAGTGCGAAGCAGGCCGACGAGAACGGCGCGCGCGTCGTCTACACGATCGGCCCCTCCCCTCTCGACATCAGCCGCATCTGGATCGGCACCGACGACGGTGTGATTGCGACCACTGCCGACGGCGGTCTGCACTGGACGGACGTGACGCCAAAACAGATCGGCTCGTACTGGAAAGTGTTCATGATCGAGCCGGGCCGCTTCGATCCGCTGACCGCCTACGCGGCCGTCAACACGCTGCGCCTCGACGATCAGAACCCCCACCTCTTCCGCACGCACGACGGCGGGCGGACCTGGACAGAGATCGTCAGCGGCATCGCTCAGGGCGGCGCGCTCAGCGCCATTCGCGAAGACGTGAAGCGGAAAGGCCTGCTGTTTGCCGGAACAGAGACACAGGTCTACGTCTCGTTCGACGACGGCGACCACTGGGAGTCGCTGCGCCTCAACATGGCCCCCTCCTCGGTCCGCGATCTCCAGGTGAAGGACGACGACCTCATCGCCGCTACGCACGGGCGGGGAATCTGGATCCTGGATGACATCACGCCCCTGCGCCAGCGTCCCGCGACCGACGCCGACATGTTGTTCTCGCCGCAGCCGGGGCAGCGCGTGCGGTGGAACACCAACAGCGACACGCCGCTGCCGCCAGACGAGCCGCGGCATCCGAACCCTCCCGAGGGCGCGATCATCGACTACTACCTGGCGCGGGACGCGCCCGGGCCGGTGGTGCTCGAGATCCTCGATGCCGCGGGACGGCAGGTACGGCGCTATTCCAGCGCGGATCCGCCGCCGCCGCTTCCCGAGCCGAACGTGGACGCGCCCTTGCCGCTCTACTGGTATCGCAGGCCGCAGCCGCTGATGACGACCGCGGGAATGCACCGCTTCACCTGGGACGTGCACTATCAGCCGCTTCCGGGCGGCGGCGGACGCGGCGGCGGAGATCTGCCCAGCGCCGCCGTGCCGTACGACACGGCGCCGGCACCAGCGGCGCCGTGGGTCGGCCCCGGCCGCTACACGGTCAGGTTGACGGTCGGCGGCCGGGCCTACACGCAGCCGATCACCGTGACGCAGGATCCGCGCGTCACGACGCCGGCGCCCGCGATGCAGCAGGTCTACAGGCTCTCGCGCACGATGTACTTCGAGGCGAAGGCGATCGAACAGGCGGCGGCGGACGCGGAGTCGCAGGGAAAGAGCGAGGCTGCCACCGCGCTGCGCGTCGCCGCGCAGCCGCTTCGCGCCGTGATGAACTCCCTGCAGGCGGCAGATGTCCCCGCCACCGCGCGCCAACTGGCCGGCATCGCACGGGCCCGCGCCGCGGCCGCGGCCGCGATGGCGAGATGGACACCCGCAACACGGTAGATCTGCGAAGGGATCTCGGCGTCAGCGACCTCACGCTGACACAGGTCCTCTTCATCGTCGGCCTGCCGTGGGTCGGCGTCGCCGCGAAGCAGGGCCCGGCGCACGTCGTGTTGTGGCTGGCGGCCATCGTGTTCTTCTACCTGCCGTCGGCCGCGGTGGTGATCCACCTCAATCGCGCGATGCCGCTCGAGGGCGGGCTGTACCAATGGGCGAAGCTGGGGTTCAACGAGTTCGTCGGGTTCCTGGTCGCCTGGAACCTGTGGCTGTTCGCGATTCTCAACACGTCGGAAACCGGCCTGCAGGTGACCCAGTATTTTCAGTACATCCGGCCGGGGGCCGGCGGCCTCGCCGAGCAGAGCGCCCTGGTCGTCGCGATCAACGTCGTGATCCTCTCAGCGCTCGTCGCCATCACCATCGCCGGTCTCAACGTCGGCAAATGGGTTCACAAGAGCGGCGGCGCCCTGATGCTGGCCACCTTCGCGATGCTGGTGGCATTGCCGTGGCTGAATCTGTGGCACGGCTCGCTGCCCTCGTTCCACCCGCTCGCCACCGCGATGCCGGCGATGACCATCCTCGGCTTCAACATCTTCACGAAGATGGGCTTCGGGGCGCTCGGCGGGTTCGAGTACGTCGCGATCCACGCCGGCGAGTGCCGCAGTCCCGAGCGCGCGATCACGCGCTCGGTCTGGTTCGCCGCTCCCATCATCGGAGCGATGTTCGTCTTCGGCACGGCGTCCGTGCTGACGCTGGTGCCGATCGATCGCATCGATCTGATCGCGCCGATCCCGCAGGTGCTGAGCGAAGGGTTCGCGCCGCTCGGCGCGTTCCGGTGGATCGCGCCGGCGGCGATCGTGGTCCTGCTCTGCATCCGCGTCGCACAGGCCAGCGTGATGTTCGCCGGCAACACCCGGCTGCCGATGGTCGCCGGCTGGGACGGGCTGCTGCCGGCGTGGTTCACGCGCCTGCATCCGCGGCGGCAGACACCGGTCAACTCGATCGTGTTCGTCGGCGCGGTGACACTGGCCTTCAGCATCGCCGGACAGATCGGCGTCGGCAAGCAGGAAGCCTTCCAGCTGCTGTGGAACGCCTCCGGCATTTTCTACGCCCTCACCTACCTGGTGATGTTTGCGCTGCCGATCGCCGACGTCCGTTCACCGGCGTGGCTGAGGCTGGCCGCCGCCTCCGGACTGCTGATGACGCTCGCGTTCGTCGTGCTCTCGATTCTGCCGATCATCTCGGTCGAGAGCCGGCTGGCCTTCGCGGTCAAGATCGGCGGCGTCGTGGCAGCCGCGAATGTCATCGGCGCGGTCGTCTTCCTGAACGCGCGGCGGCGGTCAGTGCACGGTTGACGCGTCCTGAACGACGAGACGGCCCGGCTGCAGTGTGACGGTGAAGGTGGCGCCGCAGCCAGGCCCTTCGCTCTGGGCGCGGATCGATCCGCCGTGCGCCTCGACCAGCTCCCGCGCGATCGACAGCCCGAGGCCGACGCCGGCCGCCGTGCCCCGCGTCTGGTCGGCCTGGCGGAACGCGTCGAATACGTGCGGCAGGAACTCCGGCGCGATGCCGGCGCCGCTGTCGGTGATGCGGATCTCCGCCGCATCGTCGATGGTACGCGCGGCGATCTCGATGCGCCCCCCGTCAGGGGTGAACTTCAGTGCGTTGCCGACGAGATTGAAGAACACCTGTTCCAGACGCCGGCGGTCGCCGCGCACCACGAGCGCCGGCACGGGCGCCAGGTCGAGGGCCTGGCCGCGGGCGGCGGCGACAGGAACGTTCGATTCGACGATGGCGCGCAGCAGCGCGCGCAGGTCGATGTCCTCGACCGACAGCGTCAGCCGGCCGGACCGGATGCGCGAGAAATCGAGCAGCTCTTCGACCAGGTGCTGCTGCCGCCTGGCGTTGTCGGTGATGGATTCCAGCGCCCGTTCGGCGGCCGCGCCGTCGAGCGATCCCTGCTGCAGGATCGACGTCCAGCCCAGGATCGCGTTGAGCGGTCCGCGGAGATCGTGCGAGAGAATCGAGACGAATTCGTCCTTCTGGCGATTGGCGCTTTCCGCCTCGGCGCGGGCCAGCTGGGCCTCTTCGTAGAGCCGCGCCCGGTGGACGGCCTGCGCGCAGTGCTGCGCGACCGAGGCCAGCAGCGCGCGATATTCGTCGTCGAAGTTGACCGGCGCCGTGAAGTGGAACGCGGCGACGCCGGCGACGTCGCCTTCGACGATGAGCGGCAGCGCGGCCGACGACACGTAGCCGCCGTCGGCGGCGATCGCCGCCGAGCGCGGATAGCGATCCTGCCATTCGGCGAACGAGCCGACCAGCACCGGCTCGCGCTGCGCGACCGCGGCGGTTTCACACAGGCCCGCGTCGGCCTCGTAGCGGGCGGCGTCGCCGCGCGCCGCCGGCACGTCCGAGTAGATGGTCTCGAACCCGGCGCCGGCCTCGACCAGCATCGCCACCTCGCCGCTGGCGGCGCCGAGCACGTTGCGTCCGTGTTCGACGACGGCGCGCGCCACCGCCTCGAGCGTCGCCGCCTGCGACAGCGCGGCGGCGAACCAGTGCAGACGGCTGGTCCGCGCGGCCAGCGCGCGATAGCGGGTTTCGCTGGCGCGCAGCGCCTGCTCGACCCGCTGCCGCTCCTCGAGCGCCCGCGCCGCGCGCGTGCGCATCGCGTCGGCCTCGTCGCGGGCGGCCAGCGCGGCATCGAGCTGCCAGGTGCGATCCAGCGCCTGCGCCGCGCGATGCGCCGTCGCCTCCAGATACTCGCGATCGGCCGCCGAGAACTCGCGCGGCGCGCCGAAGTCGAGCTGCAGCACCGCGACGACGCGGCTGCCGATCATCAGCGGGACCGCCGCCGCGGCGCGGAAGCCGCCGTCGGCTCGTCCGGACTCGATGGCGCGGGCCTGCGGGTTCTCGACGAAGACCGCCGCGCCGCGCCCGACGGCGTCCGACGCCGTGAGCTTGCGGCCCGCCACGATCGCCGCGCGCAGCGCGGGCTCGTCGGTGCCGTAGCCGATCGCATGGGCAACCTCTCCCAGCCGGCCTCCGAGGTCGACGAGGATCAGGACGCCGGCGTCCGCCTCGAGGGCCTGGGCCGGCTCGAGCACCGCCGCTTCGGCCGCGGCGGACGGCGTGCGCGCCGCGGCCAGCGCAGCGATCGACTGCGCGAGGCGCTCGGACTGATGGGCGGCGGTCTCGGCGTGCTGCAGCCGGCGGCGGCTGGCCGACGCGCGGTTGACGCTGCGGATCGCCAGGAGCCCGGCCACAATCCAGGTGGCGCAGTAGACGGCGATGGCGCCGGACACGGCCGGGGTGCCGCCGGCCGGAAGGAATCGGAGGCCGGCGACGAACACCCAGACGAGCGCGGCGGCCCCGAGCGCCATCGTCGACACGCGCAGGATGCTTCGGCGGAGCGGAGCGGATGATTCGGACTGCACGTCGTCTCCGAGCCATCTCGCAGGAATGGCCGAGCCCGTCGAGCTCGTGTTCAGGCTACCACGGCAGGGGCGGTGCGGGCGATGATGATCGCGTGCTCACGTCACGCGAACGCCAGCGCCGTGTTCTCGTGCTGGACGCGCTCGATCGGCGCATCCGTCAGTTTCGCGCGCGCGACGGCGCGTGGCCGTTCCGGCTGCCGAACGATCCGATCGACCTCGAGTCGATCGTCAGCGAGGCGCTTGGCGAGCCGGGCACGCGGCTGTCGCACGACGCGCTGCGGACGCGCAGCGTGCTGCGGCTCACCTGGTCGACGGGCGACGAGTGGGAGCTGTGGGCGATCGCGTTGCCATCGGGCCTACAGGTCTACTGCGACGGCGACGCGGACGAGACGCGCGTGCTCGCGTCGGCCCGGCGCGGCAACCCGTCGGATGCCGACGGGTTCTTTCTGGAGCGCCTGGCCGAAACGCACGGTCAGCTGTTCGGGATCGAGATGGCGGGGGCGCCGCCCGAGCGTGTGCGCAGCTCGATTGGCGACCGCGCGTTTCTCGCCGAGGTGTTCGTCGACCTGTTCGAGGGAACCGACGCGGAACCGGCGTTGCGAGCCGACCCGCGGTCGTCCGCGCATGCGTCCGATTTCCACGCGGTCGTCGCCGCCTGGCTCGATCGGGTGCTGTCCGCCCCGCCGGCGGCGCGCCGCCAGCGCCGCGTGCGCGACGAAGATCCGTCGCTGTCAACCTGACGCGTCTGGCTGCGCTCGCCGATGACGGCGACGGCGGGCGCCGCACGCGGTGCGTCCTCGCGCCCGTGGTAGTGTCGTCCGCGCGATGAGACGTCCGCGCTTCTGGATCGCGCTCGCCCTCGCCTCGGCGGCGGCCGTCGCCGTCGGCGCCCACTACTTCCCCGACGCCTTCGCGATCGTCGCGCTCGACATCACCATGGATCGCGCGCACGCGCTCGCCGAGGCGCGGGCGATCGCGGCGCGCGACGGCCTCGGTCCACCACGCTTCACCCAGGCGGCCTCGTTTGCCGGCGACGACGAGGCGCAGACGTTCGTGGAGCTGGAGGGCGGCGGTACCAGCGCCTTCACACGCATGCTGCGCGACCGCGTCTACGCCGCCTACACGTGGCGGGTCCGCCATTTCACGGCCGGCGAGACGAACGAGACGACGATCAGATTCACCCCGGACGGACAGCCGTACGGTTTCACCGAGACGCTGAAGGAAGACGCGCCGGGGCCGGCGCTCGGCGCCGCGGCGGCGCAGCGCGTCGCCGAGAGCGGGGCGGCCTCGCGCTGGCACGTGCCGCTCGACAGATTCACGCTCGTCGAGCAGGGCGCGGACCGGCGCCAGTCCGGGCGCGTCGATCACACGTTCACCTACGAACGATCCGATGTCACCTTCAACGAGGGCCGGATCCGGGTGCGCCTCACCGTCGCCGGCGACCGGCTGACCGGCGTCGACTACTTCGTCAAGATTCCCGAAGCCTTCACCCGACGCTACGCGAGCATGCGCTCGGCGAACGAGCTGATCGGGGTCGGTTCGGTCGTCGGCATGGTGGTGCTCTACGTGCTCGGCGGGATCGGGGTGGGGCTCTTCTTCATGATGCGCCGCCGTTGGGTGCTGTGGCGCACCGCCGCCATCTGGGGCACCGTCGTCAGCGCGCTGCAGGCGCTGGCGACGATCAACGAGCTGCCGCTGGCCTGGATGACCTACGACACGGCCATCCCGCGCGCGACGTTTCTGGCGCAGCAGACTGCGCTGGTGGTGGCGAGCTTCGTCGGCTTCTCCGTCTTCTTCGCTCTCTCGTTCATGGCGGCCGAGACGCTGTCGCGCCGCGCCTTCGGTCACCATCCGCAGCTCTGGCACGTGTGGGGACGTCAGCAGGGCGCGTCCGTCCAGATCCTCGGCCGCACCGTCGGCGGCTACCTGCTGGTCTCGCTTTTCTTCGCGTATGACGTGGTGCTGTACCTCGTCATGACCCGCGTCTTCCACTGGTGGAGCCCGGCCGAGGCACTCGTGCATCCGGATGTGCTCGCCACCTACGCGCCCTGGCTGTCGGCGATCGCCAATTCCCTCCAGGCCGGCTTCTGGGAGGAATCGCTCTTCCGCGCCGTACCGCTCGCCGGCGCCGCGCTCATCGGCGATCGATTCGGCATGCGAAGGCCCTTCATCGTGGCGGGCCTCGTCGTCGAAGCGATCGTCTTCGGCGCGGGGCACGCCCCGTATCCGAACCAACCCGCCTACGCGAGGCCGGTCGAACTGATCATCCCCTCGATCGGCTTCGGCCTGCTCTATCTCTACTACGGGCTGGTGCCCGGCATCATCCTCCACTTCACGTTCGACGTTGTCTGGTTTGCGCTGCCCATCTTCATGGTGAAGGCGCCCGGCATCTGGGTGCAGCAGGTGATGCTCGTCGGCATGACGCTGGTACCGCTCTGGGTGGTGTTCTGGCGACGGCGGCAGGCGGGACGGTGGACCGAACTCTCTCCGGCCGACGATAACGCGGCGTGGCAGCCTCCGCCCGCCGCGCCGACGCCGGCCGACATCGTGGTGATACCGGCTCAGCGTCTGTCGGTCGCGGCGCAGCGCGTCTGGATGGCGCTCGGCGTCGCCGCTCTCGTGGCGCTGACGGTGACGTATCTGCGCGGAACCGCCAACCCGTACGGCCCGATCGCGACCGGCCGCCGGCAGGCCGAATCGATCGCGCGCGGCGAACTGCAGCGCCGCGGACTCACGCTGTCGCCGAAATGGCGCGTGCTGGCGCAGCCGGAGGATGGCAGCGGCGGACCGCAGCAGTTCGTCTACGAGACGGCGGGCGAACGCCGCTGGATCGAACTGCTCGGCGTCTACCTGCCCAGGCCGCGCTGGCGCGTCCGGATCGCCACTTTCGAAGGAGACATCGCGGATCGCGCGGAAGAGTGGCACGTCATGGTCGCCGCCGACGGACACGTGCGCAGCGTCCAGCACACGGTGCCGGAAGGCCGCGCCGGCGTCTCGCGCGACGAAGGGACGGCGCGGCAACTGGCGCTGGCAGCCATCGTGGAGCGCTACGGGCTGACGCGCGGGCAATTGAAAGACGTGTCGGCGCAGCCCGAGAAGCAGAAAGCGCGCACCGACTGGACGTTCACGTTCGCCGACACGACGATCGCGCCGCTTCCGCAGGGCGAGCCGTGGATAGAAGTGGGCATCTCGGGAGACGAGGTGACGTCGATCGGCCGATTCATCCACGTCCCCGAGGAATGGACGCGCCAACAGCGCGCCGCCACCACGCGCAACACCGTGATCCAGATCGCCATCGCCGTGCTCTCAGCCGGGTTGCTGCTTGGCGCCGCGATCACCGGCATGATCCTGTGGAGCCGCCGGCGCTACGCGGTGACGCTGTGCGTGGCGGCCACCGCCATCGTCCTCGCCGCGTCGGCGATGGTCCTGTTCAACAGCTGGCCGTCCGTCGTCGCCAGCCTGACGACCGCGGCGCCGCTCGAGCTGCAGCTCGTCGGCGTGGTTGCGGTGGGCCTGGTCGGCGTCGCGATGCTCGCCGCGATGGTCGGGCTGGCGATGGGCGCGCTGCCCGGTCGTCTCAAAGGATTGGCGCATGAGCCGGACGCGGTGGCGTGGCGGCTCGGGATCGCCGCCGGACTCACCGGCGCTGGAGCGGCCGCGATCGCCGGCGCCGCACGGTCGGCGCCGTGGGCGCGCTTTCCCGATGTGGCCCCGCTCGGCACCTTCGTGCCGGCGCTCGCCGCCGCGCTGGGCCCAGTGACGAGCTACATGACGCAGCTCGTCGTGGTGACCGCAACCCTCGCGGCGATCAGCGGCTGGACCGCGTCGTGGACGCGGCGGCGAGTGGCGGGGAGCGTGGCGGTGCTGATGCTCGGGTTCCTCGCGGCGGGCGCGCCACCCGGCTCACACCTGGCAGGCTGGGCCGTCGGCGGCGCGATCACGGCAGCGTCGCTGCTCCTCGCGTACGTCACGCTGCTGCGCTTCGATCTCACCATGGCGGCGGTGACGCTTGGCGTGATGTGGTCGGTCCGTCTGTTCGCGCGCGCCATGGAAGAGCCATACCCCGGCGCGATGGCCGGCGCCCTGCTCGGTGCGCTGTTCGTCACCGCACTCGCGGCGGGCTGGTTCCGTGCGCTGCGCCGCGCGGTGGCCGCGGAACCTGCTATATAGTGTGCTATTCGTTCTGCTTCAGGAGGAGATGTTCCATGCGTGTAGCTACAGTCACCGCGATCGCGTTCGCCGGTGCCCTGACGATGACCCAGCTGTCGGCGCAGCAGCCCCCGGCGGGCGGCGGGCGCATGGGCGGCATGAACATGCAGGACGTCGCGCACAAGGTGCCGAACGGCGGGATCCGCGGGTCCGGCTGGCAGGGGCGACCCGACCCGGGCACCGGCGCGATGAACGATTCGAGCCTTGACGCGAAGGGCTCCGATCTCGAGATCCACACCGGTCCGGCGATGCTCTACTGGAACACCGCCAACAAGACGAGCGGCGACTTCACCGTGTCGGCGACCTTCACCGAGCCGAAGTACATGTCGTCGAACGATCATCCGCATCCGTACGGCGTGTTCATCGGCGGCAACGATCTCGACGGCGCCAACGCCTCGGCGCTCTACTGCGCGGTCTACGGCAACGGCAACGTGATCATGCGCGCCTTCCCGACGTCGTTCGCGCCAGGCACCGGCCGCCGCCCGGCGGCCAACGAAGCCGCTCACAAGGCCGCCGGCAAGGGAGAACCCGTGACGCAGACGGTCTCGATGAGCGTCAAGGGAGACACCGTCGACTGCAGCGTCAACGGCACGAGCGTCGCCTCTCTGAAGAAGGCGGATCTGGTCGGTGACGGCAAGCTGAAGTCGATCGACGGTTTCGCCGGGGTCCGCGTCGCCCACAACGTCGACGTCGACGTGAAGGACTTCAAGGTCAGCAAGTAAACCGGCGGTGCGCCGTCCGCAGCTGCCCCATCCCCTCGCGCTGCTGACGGCCTGCGTCCTCGCCGCTGCCATCCTGACGTGGATCGTTCCGGCCGGTCAGTACGACCGCCGGGACGATCCCGCCACCGGGCGTAAAATCGTCGTCGCCAGCTCCTTCCACCACGTCGACGCCCGCCCGCTCGGACCTTTCGACACGCTGCTCGCGATTCCGCACGGCCTCACCGACGCCGCGTCCGTCATCTTCTTCGTGTTCCTGGTCGGCGGCGCCTTCACCGTCGTCGAGGAGACCGGGGCCCTGCGCCAGGCGGTCGGATCGCTGGTGCTCGCCGCCGGCGATCGCGGCACGCTGGTGATCCCGATCGTCTCGCTGGCCTTCGCGGCCGCCGGCGCGCTCGAGAACATGGCCGAGGAGATCATCGCGCTGGTCCCGGTGCTGATGCTGGTCACGCGTCGTCTCGGCTTCGATGCCATCACCGGGGTGGCGATCAGCATCGGCGCCGCCGCCATCGGCGCGGCGTTCAGCCCGATCAATCCCTTTCAGGTGCAGATCGCCCAGAAGGTCGCGGGACTGCCGCTGCTCTCGGCCTGGGTCTACCGGACCGTCGTCATGGGGCTGGCGCTCGCGATCTGGATCGGCTGGACATGGCGTCACGCGCTGCGCACGCGACGCGCGCCGGAAGCGGCAGAGGCGGGCGACTCGTCACTTCCGCGGCGCCTGACGGCCGTGCTCGCCATCGTCATCGTCACCTTCGTGGTCTTCATCTATGGCGTGCTCCGCCTCGGGTGGGACTTCGATCAGATGGGCGCGTTGTTCTTCGCGATGGGGCTCGCCGCCGGCCTGATCGGCGGCCTCGGCGTCGGCGGGACGTCGCAGGCGTTCGTCAACGGCTTCGGCGCGATGGCGATGGCGGCCATGCTGATCGGCTTCGCGCGCGCCATCTTCATGGCGCTCGACCAGGGGCGCATCGTCGACACGATCGTGTCGGCGCTGGTGGCGCCGCTGCAGCACCTGCCGGTCGTGGTCTGTGCGGTGGCGATGCTGGGCGTCCAGGCGCTGCTGCACTTCCCCGTCCCGAGCGTCAGCGGACAGGCGGTGCTGACGATGCCGCTGCTCGTGCCGGTGTCGGACGTGATTGGCTTGTCACGCCAGGTGACGGTCCTGGCGTTTCAGTACGGCGCCGGGTTGACCGAGTTCGTCACCCCGACCAACGGCGCCATCGTCGGAGTGGTCGCCGCGTCGCGCGTGAAGTTCTCCGACTGGCTGTCGTTCGCCATACCGATCTATCTGCTGCTGTTGCTCTTCTCGGCGATCGCGATCGCGATCGCCGTCCTGGTCGGAGTGGTCTAAACGAGCCATGATTCTCGACACCATCAGCTCAGCCGAACGATACACGGCCCTGCACCGCCGTTTCGGTCGCGCGTTCCGCTTTCTCGCCAATACGGACCTCGAGGCGCTCCACGACGGGCGCACCGACATCGACGGCGACCAGATGTTCGTCCTCCTCAATCGCAAAGACGGCCGCGGCCGCGACGGCGCGCGTCTCGAGGCGCACCGCCGCTACATCGATATCCAGTACACGATCCGCGGCGAGGAAGAGATCGGCTGGACACCGCTGGCGACGTGTGTCGGCGCCGACGGGGCGTTCGACACGGAGAAGGACATCGTCTTTTTTGACGACGTACCGTCGGCGTGGCTGCGCGTGCCACGCGGGACGTTTGCGATCTTCTTCCCCGGCGACGCGCACGCGCCGCTCGGCGGGAACGGTCCGCTCGTCAAGGCCATCGTCAAGGTCGCGTTGTAGCGAGCCGCTCGCGACGGACGAGCGCGATCAGATCTTGAAGAGCACGCCGGTCGTCTGACGGCCCGTCGCCTGCGCGACGGCGTTCACATACTGCTGCAACTGGGCGCGATACCGCGCTTCACCGGGCGCCAGCTCGTGATCGGTCTTGAAGTCGACGACGATCGTACGGTCGCCTTCGTCGAACGCGAGATCGAGGACCCCCTCGATCAGCGTTCCGTCCTGCAGCATCCATGACACGGGAGTCTCGCGCCGGACGTTCGACGCCGCTCGGGCGCGCGCGATCAGTCCGTGCCGGAGGACGGCGGCAACGACGTCCGCCGCCGCCTGGACTTGATCGGGCGCGGTGATCCCGAGCAGGCGGCCGTGCGTCGCGGCCACGCGCTCGACGCGCGTGTCCGGCGCGTCGAGCGGCACGGTCGCCAGCACCGCGTGCACGTGCGAGCCGAACAGCGGACCGCGAGGCCGGCCTTCGATGCCCGGAATCTCCTCGATGGCGACGCCGTCGCCCGCCACCGCCGCATCGAGCCCGCGCTCCGAAGCCGCTGCCGCCCACGCCGTCGCCGTCGTCACGACGACGCCCGGCCGGGAGGCCCGCGCGATCGACGCGGCACGCTCGTCGCGCCACGACTCGTAGGTCGCGAGGCGTTCGTCGACCGCGAACATGTCGCCGTCCTTGACGATCAGGTCGTCACGCCGGAGCCCGAACGTCGACTCGACGCCAAGCTGCAGCGCGTGCGGGTCCCACCACGTCACCGCGTAGGCGGCGTCAGGCCGAGGCGCGGGGTCCGAGGGCCCCCGCCCGGGGTTTGCGGCTCGAGGATCGGCCGGCGGCGGGAAGACGAACGTGCCGGGTGCGACCGTGCGCGGCGTCGCCGTCCCGTCATCGGGACGGTTCAGCACGGTGTCCTTCGACCTGAAGATCGGAACGCCGCGCGCCGGCTTCGGGAGGCGGCGGTCCGCCTCGGGAGGATAGATGGCCTGCATCAGCGGATCGAGCCAGCCGCCGTCGTAGGGCCCGTCGCCGATCGCCGGCACGACCAGGAGGTCCCGGGCGCGCGTCGCGGCGACATAGGTCAGCCGTTCCGATTCGGCCTTGTCGCGGGCCGATTCCTCGGCGTCGTGCAGAGTCAGGTCGACGGGCGACCATCCGCCGAGCTTCAAGGCGCAGACGCCGCGCTCCGCATCGAGCCACCGCCCCGCCTCCGCGCGTGACAGCTTGCACGTCGGATCCGCGAGCACGACGACCGGGAACTCCAGTCCTTTCGCCTTGTGCACCGTCATCAGCCGGACGCCGTCGCTCGCGTCTTCGAGGATCGGCGCCTCGGGCGCCTGCGCGGTGTCGGCGGCGGCGCGCAGATGGTCGACGAACCCGCGGAACGACAGTCCGCCGGAGGCCTCGTATTCGCGCGCCAGCTCCGAGACATGCAGGACATTGGCGAGCGCCTGTTCGCCGGCGGCGCGGAGCACGATGCCGACGTGCGCGCGCGTCGCGTCGAGCAGCGCGTGAATCGTCTCGGCCACCGGGCGGTAGTTCCGCCGTCGGTGGAGCGTCCGCAGTACGCTCAGCGCGCCGGCGATCGGCTGCAGATGCGGCGCGACGGGCTCGAGATGCCCGGCGCGAAACGGATGCAGCGATCCCAGGGAGTCGCGCCACTCGAGCAGCTCTTCGTCGCCGATCGCGAACAGCGCGCCGCGCAGCGTCGCAAACACCGACAGCTCGTCGTCCGGCCATTCGATCGCCGACAGGGCCGCGCGGATCGTCTCGATCTCCTCACGGCCGTGAAACGACTTGCCGCCGACCAGCACGTGCGGCACGCCGCGGGCCTCGAGCGCGCGAACGTAGGGCTGCGTCATGTCTTCGCCGAAGCTCAGAAAGCGGCGGAAGAGGATACAGACGTCGCGAGCTGCGACCCCCCAGCCGCTCTCGTGGATCGACCAGTCGAGAAACGCCGCGACCGCGTCCGGCAGCGACTGCTCGATCTTGACGGCCGACAGATTGCGAAGGCCGTACGGCTCGGGCACCGGCAGCGCAATCACCGACGGCCGTCCGGCCAGCTCGGCCCGGTGCGGCGACAGCGCGACGTAGCTGGCCTGGAGCGTCGCCGGATCGCCGGTCATCACCGGCGCGAATGCCGCGTTGACGCACGCCTGAATGCCGGGCACGCTGCGAAAGTTCGTGGTGAGTTGTACGGGTGTGCCGCCGGCGGCGATCAGCCGGTCGCAGACCTCCCGGTAGATGCCGACGTCGGCTCGCCGGAAACGGTAGATCGATTGCTTCGGATCGCCGACGATGAACAGGCGGCCCGGGATCGGCCGCACGCGCCTCCAGTCGTCCTCGCCGGGATCGTCGGAAGCGAGCAGGAGCAGGATCTCGGCCTGGAGCGGATCGGTGTCCTGGAACTCGTCCACGAAGAGGTGGGTGAAACGACCGTGGAATCCGCGCCGCACGCCGGCGTTGCCGCGCACGAGATCCCGCGCCTTCAGCGGCAGATCGAGAAAATCGAGCGCGCCCGCCTGCGCCTTCAGCTCTTCGTAGTGTGCGATGGCTCCCTGCAGCTCCTGCTGGAGCAGCGCCGCGAGGTCGGCGTCGGCCCGCAGCCTGAACTCGTCGAGCTGCTGCTTGAGCGAGGTGTACGCGTCGACGACGCGCTGCCGGGAAACGCCCGCCTTGTAGCCGGGCCCGCGGCCGTGGCGCACCCGACCGAAGGTGCGGTCGCGCGAGAGATCGACCAGCCGCGCCTCCCAGCCGTCGTGGTCCACGTCGCCGGCGTCGCGTTGCAGCGTGAGATCGGCCGCCAGACGGCGAGCCGGATCGGTGTCGAGGTACAGCGTATCCTTCGAGTACGAGGGGGCTTCAGTCAGCGGCGCGAACTCGGCCAGCGCATCGGCGAGGCGCTCGACTGACCCGTCGCGGTCGAACGGCGGCCTCGTCCACGCTCCGGTGAAATCGCGCCATTGCGCGAGCTCCCAGGCAGCCCGCCGCAGCCTGTCGACGGGGGTGTCCTCCCGTGCCATCATCCCGAAGCCCTGCCACACCGATCGGCGGAGCGCGCGCCGCACCCCCTCGCGCGGCTCCTGCAGTTCGCTCTGCATCCAGGCTCCGAACGCCTGATCGAAAGTCCGCTCGGCCTGTGACTCCGTGAGCACGGCGAAGAGCGGATCGACCGCCGCCTCGACCGGGCGTTCGCGGAGCAGCTCTGCGCAGAATCCGTGAATCGTGTTGATCTGCGCCTCTTCGAGATACTGCAGCGCGTGGTTCAACGCGTCGCGCTCGGTCCCCTCGGCGCCGGCTCGCGCGAGGTCGAGCGCCTCGCGAAGCCGCAGCTTGAGCTCGCCGGCCGCCTTCTCCGTGAATGTCACCGCGACGATGCCGCGCACGCTCGCGCGTCCGGTCGCGAGAATGCGGACGATCCGGTTGACCAGCTCGGTCGTCTTGCCGGTCCCGGCCGCCGCCTCGACGACCAGCGTCTGGTCGAGCGCCGTCGCGATCACGCGCCGCTGATCGGCGTCCGCGAGTTCCTTCGCGCGCTTCGCCTGCTTCGTGTCCTTCGCACTCATGGCTTTTCCCGCAGGGCGTCCAGGTCCCCGAGCCTGTCGGGCGACTTGTGACGGACGCGGCGCGGCTCGTCAGGCCCGCACACCGGCAGGAAATCGCACCAGGTACACGCCCGTTCGGCGGGCGCCGCCGGCAGGAAACCGAGCTCGATCGCGCGGTCGACGATCTCGAGCGCCTCGACGCCGCTCCGGCGGGTCTGTTCGTTGAGCGGGATCTCGTGATCCGTGAAACCGCCGGCGGAGGTGCAATAGAACAGGCGACCCGACGCGACCGTGGCGCCGAGTCCCTGTTCGATCGCCAGGCTGTACAACACCGGCTGCAGGATCGCGCCGCCGCCGATCACGGTCTTCGCGGTCGTCCGGTTCTTCCCGGTCTTGTGGTCCGTGATGCGGAGTTCCTGACCGCGCGTTTCGATCAGATCGACCGAGCCGCGCAGCGTGAACCGCCCGTCGATCGTCGCGGGATCGCGGCGGCTCGCCGGATCGCGCGGCGGTACGTCCTCGCCGAATTCCTCCTTCAGGCCGAACGCAAATTCGAAGTAGGCCGGCCGCCACTGTCCGGCCGCGGCGGCCGGGACGGCGATCCGCCGGATCCACACACGCAGGTCGCGCGCCAGGTCGGCGATCTCGTCGCGCCACACGCGATCGATGGCCGGCGCCAGCCGATCGCGGTAGCGCGCGGCGACGGCCTTCACCGTCTCGTCGAGCAGCCGGACCACCTCGGGCAGCTGCGCGGCGGTGACCGGCAGGCGATCGCGTTCGCGAAGCGTCCGAAAGAGGCGCGTCTGGATCTCGTGGAAGATCGATCCGCGGGTCAGCGGATCCAGCTTCTGCAACGGCTCGATGTCGGGCGGCGGTTCGAGACGATGCACGGCCGAGAGCAGGAACTGGTACGGACACGCGGCGTATTTCTGCAGCGCCGACAGCGAGTAGGGGCGCGCGGTCAGGCGGTGCTTGTCAAGCGCCGGCTTCGTCATGCCGGTCACGCGGGTGATCCCGTCGAACGGCGTCCACGACGATCGGCCGCGGGCCCAGCGCGCCGACACCGAACGTTTGAGCGCCTCGTTCAGGCGCAGCAGGTAGTGCGCCTGGCCGCGCACGCGCGCGCGCGGCTCGATCTGCATCAGCTCCCGCAGCACGGCGAGATCGTGCTCCACGTCGTCGATCGCGTCGGCCGGGCTGGCGGGGGCCGGCCACGCCAGTCCGGCGCCGCCGGCATCGAACGCCGCCGCCTGCAGCTGCGCCGGCGGTGGAATCCTCCCGGTGATCGCCCGCATCACGTCGAGCACGTAGAAGCTCGGCACGCGCGGCCGAGACTCGCCGGCCTCGAGACGCGGATAGGAGAGCCACAGGCGCTCGGTCGGCGCGCCGACCGCCAACCGCAGCAGCAGCCGTTCGGCGCGCGCCCGATCCTCCTGCAGCGCCAGGCCCGCGGCGAGCGGCGCGCGCATCTCGTCGTCGAGCAGCATCGGATCCTCGTGCGGCCGCTGCGGAAACATCCGCTCCGCGAGACCGGCGACGAAGACGACGCGGAACGTCCGGCCGCGCGCCTGCTCGGGACCGCCGACAAAAACGCGTCCGTAGCGGCTGCGCGGCGGGCGCGGCTGAAAAGTCCGCAGCGTGTCGGCAAGCACGCCGCGCGCTTCGCCGAGCGTGATCGGCCCGACGTCCGACATCGGGTTGAGTTGTCTGAGGGCGCGCCGCACGTGGCCGGAGCCGGGCTCCCGAAGCACGCGCGGCACCAGGGCTTCGAACAGCTGCAGCCACTCGCCCCACGTCGCGCGCGCCGGCCATCCGGCCAGGCTCTCGACGATCGGCAGCGCGAATCGGCTCAGATGTCCCAGATTGACGAAGTCGCGGGTAATCCGCTGCGCCTTCGGCGAATCCTCGAGCGCGTCCTTCTTCAGCTCGGCCGCGATCTGAATCTCATACTTGCGCTCGAGCCCCTTGAGGCGGCGGCGCCAGCGCTCCGCGTCGCCGCCGATGACCGACGATTCGACGATGAGCGATTCCCATTTCCAGGGCTGCGCGAGCGTGCCCTCGTCTGGATCCCCCTCGTCGCGCGCGTCGCCGGGAAGATCGGGCGGCGGCTCGAGCGCAGGGGCGTCCTCGTCGGCGACGGTCAGATAGCGATAGGGTCCCTCGAGCATCGCTTCCTCGGCGTCGGCGAGCGCGGGCGGTACCGCGCGGCTCGCCTCGGCGGCCTTCGGTACCTGTCCGAGCGACAGGTATTCGGCGAACCGCCGGGCCGAAAGCCCTTCGCAGGCGCAGTCGAGCAGCGCCAGGAACGCACGGCCGGCCGCGGCGGGACGGACGACGCCGCGATCGAACCAGGCGCGCGCCTGCCCGGACTCGTCCGGAATCGCCCGACGGAGCGCGTCTTCGAGCAGACCGACGTAGCGCTCCGGCGAACGCACGAAGACGGCGATCTCGTCGAGCGGCACGCCACGCCGCGCCTCCTGCAGGATGCGTCGCGCGATCTCGACGCACTCGCGTCCTTCGCCGGGTGCGGAGAACAGGCGCACGTCGCCGGCGGCCTGGCGCTCGGGCGGCTGCGATTTCGCGAACAGGTACCGGCGCAACGCGACGAGGTCCTCGTCGCCGGACGGTTCCAGGATTTCAGGCGTCACCCCCAGCGCGGCGAGGCGGTCGAGCGTCGCCACGTCGCCGAACGGCAGCGTGATCAGCGTGTCGGCCGACGCCGCCAGCAGCGCCGCGACGAACGCCATCGAGGCTGCCGAGTCGATCGCAACGTCGAGCAGCAGGAGCGCCGGAAACCGGACGCCGGCCGTCGACAGCTGCGAGCCGGCCGCGGGCAGGGTCAGCGCCCGTGTCGCCGCCTCCAGCAGCAGGGCGCGATCCGTGGCGCGAGCCTCGGTGAACTGCGCGTCAACGCGATCCAGCAGCCCCGCGAGATCCGGCCCGCCAAGCGGCAGTCGGCCGAGACGATCGGGCGGGATGGCGGCCTGCCGGAGTTCCTGGGCCGTACGCGCCAGCGCGCGCGGAAAGCCGGGCGTGCGCGCCACTGGTCCGAAATAGGTGAGCACGCCGTCCCGCTGCGCGCCGAAGACCGCGCGCGCCGCAACAGCCTCGAAGCCGAGAGAGGTGACCGGCGCCAGCCCCTCGCTGGCAAGGACGGGCCCGGCAAGGTGGAGCGCCAGTTGGGCGAGGCTGAAACGGTGGATCCCGATCGTCGCGCCCGCTTCCACGGCGATCGCGCGCGTCAGATCATCGGCGGCGCCCCGCGAGGCGGCGACGATCCAGACGTCGCTGCGCCCGGTCCGCTCGCGCACGAAGGCGCGCGCCGCGTCGAGGCGAAGGGGGGCTGACGAGGATTCGATCAGGCGGGTGGACGTCATGCGCGCGCTCCTCCCGGACACCGTGCCGGGTCATCGGATCCACGGCCGCGCTCCGCGGCCGTCACGCGCGCAGTATAGCCGATCGGGCAGCCGCGAGATGAGGCGTCAGAAGGCGCGGAGGTACTGGTCGGGAACGGGCGGTGCGTCGCCGAGCGCCTGGGCCGCGTGCAACGGCCAGTACGGATCGCGCAACAGCTGCCGCGCCATGACGATCAGGTCCGCCCGCCCCTGCTGCAGGATTTCTTCCGCCTGCCTCGGCTCGGTGATCAGCCCGACGGCGCCGGTCGGGATGCCTGCCTCGCGCCTGACGCGCTCGGCACCGGGCACCTGGTAGCCCGGAGCCACCGGGATCGTCGCGTGCGCGACGTTGCCGCCCGTCGAACAGTCGATCAAGTCCACGCCACGGTTCTTCAGATCGCGCGCCAGCGAAACCGAATCGTCGAGGGTCCAGCCGCCGTCAACCCAGTCTGTGGCCGAGATGCGGACGAAGAGCGGCAGCCGCTCCGGCCAGACGCGCCGCACCGCGTCGACGACTTCGCGCAGGAACCGCGCGCGGTTGTCGAACGCGCCGCCATACTCGTCGTCGCGCTGGTTGCTCACCGGCGACAGGAACTCGTGCAGCAGGTAGCCGTGCGCTGCGTGCAGCTCGATCACCTGGCCGCCGGCGGCGAGCACGCGCGACGCCGCGGCGGCGAAGGCGCGGACGACCGCGGCGATGTCGTCCCTCGTCATGGCACGCGGCACCTGCCAGCCGTCGCGAAACGGCTGCGCGCTGGGGGCCCAGATCGGTTCCCAGCCGCCGTCCGACGTCGAGAGCGGGCGGCCGCCGTCCCACGGCCGCCCGTTGCTCGCCTTACGACCCGCGTGGGCGAGCTGCACGCCGACGACCGCTCCATGCTCGCGGACGAACGCGAAGATCCGCGACAGCATGTCGACGTGCGCGTCCTGGTAGATGCCAAGGTCGTGCGGGCTGATACGGCCGTCGGCGGTGACGGCCGTCGCTTCCGTCAGCACGATCCCTGCGCCGCCAACCGCTCGGCTGCCGAGATGGACGAGGTGCCAGTCGTTCGCAAAGCCGTCGACGCTCGAGTACTCGCACATCGGCGACACGACGATCCGGTTCCGCAATGTGAGGCCGGCAAGCGCGTACGGCGAGAGCAGAAGCGACGGCATCCATCTATGATGAGGCCAAATGACGATCGCGACCACGACGCTCGCCGCGCGGATCGAGGGCGCCGAAGCCGACACGGCTGCCGCCTTCGCCCGCGCCTCGCGCAGGCCCGATCTGCTCATCGAAGCAGTGGGGGGAGGAACGGCGGTCTACGGCGGCGCCGGCCAGCCCTTCAACAAGATTGCCGGACTGGGGTTTGCGCCGCTCGACGACGGCGAGCTGGAACGGCTGGAGCGCCGCTACGACGAGCGCGGCGCCGCGATGCGGGTCGAGCTCTCGTCACTGGGCGATGCGTCCGTCGCGGCCGCGCTGACGCACCGCGGCTACGCACTGATCGGATATGAGAACGTACTGGGCCTGTCGCTGCTACGCGAGCACGTCGAGGCGTCTGCTCGCGCCCTCGAGGCCGCCGCCGAACGCGGAGTGCTCGCGACATCGACGGAAGACTCGCAGACGTGGATCAGGGCGGTCGCCGAGGGGTTCGCGTCACCGGACACATTCGACGGGCCGCCGCCCGCGGAGCCAGTCGGGCGCGAGGCGCTCGCGCAGATTTTCGCGGATTTCAGTGCGGCGCCAGGGTGCCGGCTGTTTCTCGCACGGCGCGGCGGCGAACTGGCCGGCGGTGGCGCGCTGCGGATCGTCGATGGCCTCGCGCAGCTGGCCGGGGCAGCGACGCTGCCGCCGCACCGGCGGCACGGCGTGCAGTCGGCGCTCCTGCACGCGCGGCTGGTCGAGGCCGCCGGCGCCGGCTGCGATCTCGCCATCGTCACCACCGAACCAGCGTCGACCTCGCAGCAGAACGTCCAGCGGGCGGGATTCGCCCTGTTGTACGTCCGCGCCCTCCTGGTCCGCGCAGCCTCTACTGCGGCGGCCTCCTAGTCGCAGGCGCGGCGGCGATCAGCGCAGCGGGAGACGGTGGATCGCGCCGAGCAGGAGGTAGTAGAAGCCGCCATCGGCCACCGTCGCCACCATCGCGTCGGGCGACGCGGCCAGGATCGCACGCGGCTGCGCCCGCGCCCCCGCGGCGTCCAGGACGAGACGAACGGCCAGCGACGCGCCGCTGGCATGCTGCACGCCGTAGAGCGCCCCCGCCCGCCACGCCAGCCAGACGAATCCGCTCAGGTCCTCCACCGACTTGACCGTCTGCACGACGCGCGACGGCAGGTCGACGCGCTGCAGGCCCCGATCCGAGGCCACGAACAACGTGCGATCGTCCGCCGCCGCCAGCGCGGTCGGGTTCGGCGCCTCGACGCGGCACGCCAGCTCGATCGCACGGGAGCCCGGACGCAGACGGAACACGCGACCGCCCGCCGAGTCGAGACCGAAAAGAGTGCCGTCGGGCGTGACCGCGAGCGCCACGAACCGCACCGGTTGCATGGACACGGCCGGCGTCGTCTCCATCAGGCCCCGTCCGGACACGAGCTGCAGCTTGTGCACGATCGACGTCGTGTCGTCGCCGCTCCCCTTCACGCTCGCCACCCACAGATCGCCGCGGCGCGCGTCGACCGTCAACGCCGTCAGTTCGTCGTAGAAACCCGCCGACGCCGCGCTCACGTACGGCACGACGTGCTTCGACACTTCGTCGACGATCAACAGCCGGCGCGACCGCGCATCGCCGATCACGAAGCGCCGCGACACCGCATCGTGCGCGAGTGCAAAAGCGCCGAGCCCCGCAGGAGCCTCGAACTCGGTCACCATGCCGGAGTCCGGCGGCGCCGTGGAGGCGCCCGTCGCAGTCGCGGCCGGAGGCGGGGTCACCTCCGCACCGGGCGCCCTGACGGGCGCGGCGCTCGCCGCCCGTGCAGGTTCACTCCTGGAGGCTGACGCCGGTGACGGAGCAACCGAGGTCGCGTCCGCGACCGCGGGCCGGTCTTTCCTGGAGGGCGCCGGAGACGCGGGCGGTGCCCCGCCAGCGGCGGGAGCGGCGGGCGCGGACATCCGTTCAGCCAGCGCGGCCCAACCCGGCCGCTGGCGGGCCCGGTCGAAGTCGGCCAGCGAAAGATCGATCGGCACATGCAGATCGGCCAGCCGCCCCAGCATGACGATCGCATCTTCCGGCCGGCCGCTGAGCGACTGCGCGCGTGCGAGCAGGAGCATCAGCGCGGGGTCGTTCGGCTTGCCCGCCTGAACCGCGCGCCAGGCGAGGTCGTGAAACGTCTCGTAATCGCCGCGCGCGTCGGCGGCTTCGGCGTCGGCCCGACAACGGGCGGCATCCGGACAGGACACCGGCGCCTGCAGCAGCGCCAGGAACACGAGCAGCACGACCCCCATCGGCCAAGGCTACCGCGGCCAGGTGTGCTGCGTAAAGCGTTGAATAACAGCGGGATAGGCCGGCAGACCGATCCGTGCTACGCTTTCTGCTTCACTTGGCTGGAGACTTCCTGAGGACAGTGCGTTCGGCCGGCCTGGCGCTCCTGTGCGCGCTCGTCGCGGCTGTCATCGTCGTTCCCGCCGTCCGCGCCCAGCGGACCGCGCCGGCCGACACCAAGGTCCGCGACGCGCGGACGCTCGCGCAGCGCAAGATCAACGAGCACGTGCTGTCGGCCATCTACCGCCGCCGTGGCGATCTTCAGGGAAAGACCGTTCCGGGCGATGCCGCTGTCGTGCGAATCGACCGACACGGCCGGGCGTTCGTCGACGTCCGCGCGCAGGTGCGGCCGGACCTGGAAAAGAAGATGAAGGCCCTCGGCGGCATCGTCGTCTCGACCTCGAGCACCTACGATTCGATCATCGGCTGGATGCCGCTGCAGACGCTGGAGCGGCTGGCTGCCGACCCGGGCGTCCGCGCTATCGAGCCGGCGTCGACGCAATAGACAGCGTCCCCCAGCCTTTCAACGGCTTCGCACTCTCGGCGTTCTCGCGGCCGCCGCCGCCACCGCCGTGGCTGCCGCCACCGCCGCCACCCCCGCGTCCGCCCATTCCACCGCCGCGGCCGCCCATCCCGCCGCCCATTCCACCGCCGCCCCCACCGAAACCGCCGGGACGCCCGCCACCGAACGACTCCTGCGAGGTCTTGCCGGCTTCGAGCCCGATGCCTACCGGCTTGCCTGGCGTGGCGTCGATGGCGTACGGATGATCCGCGTCGTGCACGAGCGGCACTTTCAGTTCGTACTGCAGCGTCCCCTGATCCTCCCGGATGGCGACGTCGATCCCCGGAGCATGGTCGCGCGTGAGCATCCGCGCATCGTCCTTGCCGGGGCCGAGCACGTCGATACGGTCGCCAGGCGAAGGCTCCGACGGGGATTCGCTCTCTCCACTTCCGCCTCCCTGCCCGCCGGCGCGGCGGCCGCCGTAGCCGCCGCGACCGGCATCGTCGCCGCCGGTTCCGTGTTCGACGACGGGATAGCGGATGCCGAGATGCTTCTTGGTTCCTCCGGCAGGATCGAACCAGACGGTGAAGCCCTGGCGCAGGATCTCACGGCGCTCCGCGCTCGCCGACGCGGTGAGACGCATGTAGAGATAGTCTTTGTCGTTCAGGAACTGAATCGCGACGGGCGCCTGCTCGAAGGGCTGAAGGTTGCCATACCAGTCGTCGTACTTACCGTCGATCGTGATGGCGCCATCCCGGAGTTGACTGTCGAAGTGCGGTTTCTCGGAGGCGCTCAGTCGCGCGATCGCGAGCGGCACGCTCGCCAGCACCAGAACGCCGCCAAGGGCTCGGATGTACATCGAACTGTTCGTCATGATTGCCGCCCGTTGATGAAGTCTCGCATGCTGCGCGTGTTGCGACGGCAGGTGCCGTACCCCTATCAAGCCACTGGCCGCGGCGAGAAGCAAGCCGGCGCGCCCCTGTCGTACTTATTTCATGGAAGGAAACGGGCATGAAGCGAGTCGAAGAAGGTAACAGGAGGCTTTCGATGACACGTCGATTCTCAACCTTCGCGGTGGCGGCCCTGATGCTGTCTCTCGGCGCGCTCCCAGCCATGGCACAAGGCCGCGGCGGCAGGGGCGGGCCTGGCGGGCCCGGCGGCCCGATGGGGATTCTGCCCGGACTGAACCAGGTCGGGCTCACCGATGCTCAACGGGAGCAGGTGCGCGCCATCATGGAGCAGGAGCGGCAGAGCGGCGCCCCCCCCGTCCAACTTCGCGCGGCCGAACAGACGCTGCACGCCGCCGTACTGGCCGATACCCCCGATCCGCAGGCGATCGCGGCGGCTGCGGCGGCGCTCAAGACGGCCCAGAGCGCCGAGCTCGACCATCGCGTCGAGCTGATGCAGAAGGTGGCCGCCGTGTTGACTCCCGCCCAGCGGCAACAGCTCGCAGAACAGAAGCCGCCGCCCCCGGAAGGGCGCGGCCCCCAGGGACCGCCGCGGCCCGGATCCCCAGGCGGACACGATCTTTAGCGGGGTCGGACCAAGTGGAAACGATTTCGCCGCCTCCGGCGTCCTAACGGTTGGGAGCCCTGCCAGCCAGGCTCCTGATAGTCACGGACGAACGGATATGCCCAAGCTCGATTTCGACGTCTGCGCGCGGTGCGGAGTGTTGTTCGACGATCAGGGCGAGGGCGGATGGTGGGTACGCGAGGGGATCTGGTGGCACGAGTGCGATTCCAGGCGTCCGGCGCGAATCGTCGTCCGCAAGCTCGAACTGAAGAAGACGGCAGCGGCCGCTTAAGTCAACCCTAATTCCCGGCGGGCGCGAATCTGTGCCCGCCGGCGTTTCAAATCAAGCATCCGATACCTGTCGAGCCCGGTTCCCACGGCGGAGAAGGTTCCCAGCCGTCCCGTGCGGCGCCCTGTCGGCCCGGGTGCGACCGTCCTCTCCCCGAGATCAATCCATATCGCTGCTGCTGTGGTACGCCGCTGCATGCCTTCCGCCTCCTGACCCCGACTCTACGGTCCGCCCGTGACAAGGAAGGTCAGGCCGAGGTCCGCGCGTGTTTGCACGGTCGTCGTTGACCGGATCCGCGGAGATCGCACAGAATCCGCAGCGGTCCGGTCCCTCGTCGACGCTATCAATGCAAAGGGTTGCCTTCATGCGCTCCAGGATTCTTCGCGGGTTCTTCGTGTTCGTCGCCGTCGCCGGCTGTCTGCTGCATCGATCAGATGGCGTCGCGGCGGTGTCGAGCGGCGTGGTCATCAGCCAGGTCTACGGCGGCGGCGGCAATGCCGGCTCCACGTGGAAGAACGACTTCATCGAGCTCTTCAACCGCGGCAACACGCCGGTCAGCCTGGCCGGCATGTCGGTGCAGTACGCATCGGCGGCGGGCACCACCTGGCAGGTCACGCCGCTTACGGCCGTGACGCTCGCGCCCGGACAGTACTATCTCGTCCAGGAATCCGCCGGCACGGGCGGCACCACCAGTCTCCCGACGCCCGACGCCAGCGGCACGATCGCGATGAGTGCGACGGCCGGGAAGGTCGCGCTCTCCGCTGCGACCACGAGCCTGACGGGTGCATGCCCGGCGGGCGTCGTCGACGTCCTCGGGTATAACAGCCCGGGCACGAGCGGTTGCTTCGAAGGGGCGATCGGCCCGGGGCTCTCCAACACGACAGCCGCGTTCAGGGGCGGCAACGGCTGCGCCGACACCGACAACAACGCGAGCGATTTCTCGACAGGCGCGCCGAACCCCCGCAACACCGCCGCGATCTTCGCGCCATGCAGCGCGTCGTCGACGAACCCGTCCGGCACGATGACGTCGAACGCACTGAGCTACGCGCCGGGCGATCCGATCACGCTGACGGTCAACGTCACACCCGGCACGAATCCGACCAGCACGGGCCTGGCCGTTACCGGGAATCTGGTCTCGATCGGGCTCGGCACGCCGGTGTTCACGAATCAAGGCGGCAACACGTTCGCGTTCGCCGGAGTCGTCCCGAGCGGCATCAGCGGCGGCGCGACGTCGCTCAGCGCCATTATCACCGACGATCAATCGCGGAGCGCCCCGACGTCGTCCGTCTCGATCACCGTCGTGTCGGCGACGTCACCGACGGCGACCGGCGGCGCAAGTCCGGCGAGCGTGCCGGCTGGGAGCACCACGACGCTCACCGTCACCGCCACGCCGGGTACCAATCCGGTGAGCACCGGCGTGACGGTGACGGGCGATCTCTCAGCTATCGGCGGGAACGCTGTGCAATCATTTCCGGCAGACGGGACCGGCACGTTCACGTTTGCGGCGACCGTTGACGCGGCGATCGCTCCCGGGCCGAAACAGCTGCCGATCACCCTCAGCGACGATCAAGGCCGTACTTTTTCGTTCAACCTGCCCGTCACCGTGACGGCGCCCCTCGCCAACAGCACGATCGTCATCAGTCAGCTGTACGGCGGCGGCGGCAACAGCGGCGCCAGCTATCAGAACGACTTCGTGCAGCTCTATAACCGAGGGAGCACGACCGTCGATCTCGCCGGATGGTCGCTGCAGTACGCGGCGGCCACCGGCACGAGCTGGGACAACAAGCAGCCGCTCGGCGGAACGATCGCGCCGAATCAGTACTATCTCGTCGCGCTCGCGTCTGGCGGCGCCAACGGCGCGGCGCTGCCCGACGCCAATATCTCCGGCCAGATCAACATGAGCCAGACGACCGGCAAGGTGGCGCTGGTCGACAACGGCGACACGCTGACCGGCCCGTGCCCGATCTCCAGTCTGCACGTCCGCGATTTCGTCGGATACGGCGGCAGCGCCACCTGCCACGAAGGCGCCACCGCGGCGCCGCAGCCGGGTCCGGCGACTGCGCTCTTCCGCCAGGGCGCCGGCTTCATCGACACCAATGACAACGGCGCCGACTTCGCCACCGGTCCGCCTTCGCCGTTCACGACGGCGCCGATCGTCGAGATCGGTCCGTCCGTCCTCACGACGGATCCGCTGCCCGGCGCCGTGACGGCGCCGCGCGACGCGACAATCGAGGTCAGCTTCACCGAGCCGGTCGACGTGTCCGGAGCGTGGTTCCACCTCGTCTGCTCGACGACCGGCGTGCACGACAGCGCCACCACCGCGACGGGCCCCGGCGCGCGCGATCAGTACATCACTCCGAACGCGAATTTCGCCGCCGGCGAGACCTGTACGGCGACCGTCTTCAAGGATCAGGTATCGGACCAGGACACCGATGACCTGCAGCCGGGCACCGATCACCTGCCGGCCGACTATTCATGGTCGTTCTCGATCGCCACTGGCGCCGCGCCACCGTATCCCGCCGGCGTGCACCTCACGCTCGGGAATCCGACCAGCGCGACGGCCGACGTCAATCAGCCGGACAACTACCTGATGACGAAGCCGGAGTATGCGCTGTCGTACAACCGCAGCCTCGGACGGCCGAACTGGGTGAGCTGGCACCTGACGCCGGAATGGTTCGGCACGCTCGTGCGCGTCGACACCTTCCGCGCCGATCCCGAGGTGCCGCCCGATTGGTATCGCGTCCAGTCGTTCAGCTTCCAATCGAGCGGCTTCGATCGCGGCCACATGACGCCCAACGCCGATCGCGACCTGGAGACGTCGATTCCGATCAACCAGGCGACCTACCTGATGTCGAACATGGTCGCCCAGGCGCCCGACAACAACCAGGGTCCGTGGGCGAACCTCGAGAACTACCTCCGGTCGCTCCTTGGCACCGATCGCCAGAATCCGCCCTACGAGATCTACGTGGTGTCGGGTCCGGCCGGCGCCGGCGGCACCGGCAGCAACGGATTCGCCACGACTGTCGACAACGGCCACGTCACCGTCCCGGCCTACACCTGGAAGGTCGCGCTGGTCCTGCCCTTCGATCGCGGCGCCGACGACGCGTCGCGCGTGACGTGTGCGGCCCGCACCATCGCCGTGATCATGCCCAACGCCCAGGGCATCCGGACCAACAGCCCCGACGACTGGATGAACTACCTGACCACCGTCGACGCCGTCGAGGCACTGACCGGCTACGACCTCTTCTCCAACGTCCCGCCGAAGATCCAGAACTGCATCCAGGCAGGCATCAACGGCAACAACCCTCAGGCGCAGGAAATCGCGTTCGCGCCGATCGCCGCGCATCGTTTCGGCGACGCCGACTTCGTCGTCACGGCCACCGCGGACTCCGGGCTGCCGGTGACGCTCACGGTGACGTCGGGACCCGCGACGATCGACGCGAACGGCACGGTCCACCTGCTCGGCGCAGGGCCGGTCACGATCCGCGCGACGCAGCCGGGCGGCACGAACGCCGGCCAGGCCTATGCCAGGGCTGTTCCGGTGGATCAGACCTTCACGGCCGACAAGGGCACGCAGGCGATCACGTTCGGCGCCCTCGGCGATCGGACCTACGGCGATGCGCCGTTCACGGTCAGCGCCGGCGGCGGCGCGTCGGGCAATCCGGTCGTCTTCGCCGCGTCGGGCATGTGCGTCAGCGGCGGTCAGAACGGCGCCACGATCACCATCGTCGCTGCCGGTGCCTGCAGCATCGCCGCCTCGCAGGAGGGCAGCGACAACTACGGGCCGGCGCCAGTGGTGACCCAGATCTTCACGGTGAGCAAGGCGACGGCGGGCTTCACGTCGCTCTCGTCCCCCTCGATCGAGGCCGGGACGGCGTCGACGACGCTCGGCGGCGTGATCCTGGCGGGTGGAGTCGTGCCGGGCGGCAGCGTCGCGATCTCCCTCAACGGGTCGACCGTGGCAGCCGCGATTGCGGCAGACGGGCGGTTCTCGGCGACGCTCCCCACGGGATCGCTGACCCCGTCCGGCGGTCCCTACACGGTGGCCTTCAGCTATGCCGGCGATGGCAACGTCGCCGCGGCCGCCGCCACCTCGTCGCTCGCCGTCGTCGACACGCTCGCGCCGGTGATCAGCAATCTCAAAGCGACGCCAGACACGCTGTTCTTTTCGACCAACACCTTGTGGCCGGTTCTCGTCGGTTACACGGCGACCGACAACGTCGGCGCTCCGGTCTGCTCGCTGAGCGTGACGAGCAACGCCGACGACCTGATCGATCATGGCCCCCGGAAGGGCGAAAAGGATCCCGACGTCGATGTCGTCGTGGTGGGACCGCATCTGGTGCTGCTGAAAGCGGAGAGAGAACCGAAGAAGGATCTGGCGCTCATCTACACCATCACCGTGTCGTGCGGGGACGGATCGGGCAACGTGTCGACGGCTCGGACGGACGTGCGCGTGCGCCGGCCATAGGGGCGCGAGAGGCGCCGCCGCCGGCCGTGGCGCGGGACACCTGATAAGTTAAGGGACGTGCCGCGCAACGCCGAAGTCATCCGCCAGTGGTCGGTCCTGCGCGACCTGGAAGCGTCGCGCCGTCTCACCATCGACGATCTGGCCAGCCGCACCGGCGTCACGACACGCACGATTCGGCGCGACCTCGAAGCGCTGCAGACTTCAGGGTTCCCCCTCTTCGACGAGCTCATCGACGGCAAGCGCTATTGGACGCTCGAGTCGAAGGCGTTCCGGCGGCTCGACGACACCGGCTTCACGCTGGCCGAGCTGAGCGCGCTCTATTTCAGCCGCACGCTGGTCGAAATGCTGGCTGCGACGCCGTTCCAGCAGGATGTCGCCGCCGCCTTCGACAAGCTCGCGGCGGTGCTGACGCCGCAGATGCGCCGGTTCCTCGACCGTCTGCCGCTCGTCCTCCAGGCCAAGGGGTCGGCGTCAGCGGAGGGAGACCGCCGCGCCGGCCGGGAGCTGGTCGCAAAGCTCCTCGACGCGACGCTCAACCACCGCCGCGCGACGATGAAGTACTTCTCGATGTCGAGCCGGCGCGAGAAGGAATACGTGATCGAGCCGTACCGGCTGATCTACTCCCCGGACGGCCTCTATCTGTTCGCCTACGTGCCGGAATACCGGGAGGTGCGGACCTTCGGCGTTGCGCGCATCCGCGGCGTGTCACTGCACGAGGAACGGTTCACGCCGGCGGAGCTGCCCGACACGATCTTCGCGCACTCGCTGGGCGTGCACGAGGGTCCGCCCGAGCACGTCGAGATCGTCTTCGACGGGCGCATCGCTCCCTACATCACTGAACGCACCTGGCATCCCTCGCAGTCGACCACCGCGCGCGCAGACGGGGCGGTCGTCCTGAGCCTGGAGGTCTCCAACGACTGGGCGCTGCGCAGCTGGATCCTGTCGTTCGGGCCCCTCGCCCGCGTGATCTCGCCCGCCGCGCTGGTCGTCGAGATCAAGACGGAGATCGACGCTGCCGCGGCGCGCTACTGACACGCCGCGCGGCGCGACTCCCGTGTTCGTCCAGGTTCATGGTGTCCTCGCCGGCGCCGGCGATGTCGATGGGAGCCGGCGCGTCGCGCCGCGGGTCCTGGCTGCCGTTACTGGTTGATCCAGTAACTCATCTTGACGAGAAACACGTTGTGCGCCGGCGCGTCGAACGTGCCGCCGAGGTCGCGCCCGAACCGGAAGGTCCCGTAGTCGAGGACGTCCTCGCGCCCCTGCTGCCAGACGACGAAGAGCGCGGAGCCGGGCTTGTACTCCCAGCGCAGCACGTTGGTCGAACGGAACGAGCGGTAGTTGAAATCGGGAGTGCCGTCGTAGGCGATCGGCGCGTAGCGGTCGGCATAGTGCGGCGCGCGTCCGTCGAGCAGCGCCTTGAAATGATCGTAGTCGCCGGTCGAGACGAACGGCGCAGCGTAGATCTGCACCGAGACCTGCGGCGTGATCGTGTAGTTGACGCGCCAGTTCATCGAGACGGTGTGCTGGTCGAGACGGCCGAACACATAGGTGTTGTCCGGACGGTTCTCGATCCACTGCGCGTCGTTGACCTGGCGGCTCCAGTCGACGCCGCTGCTGATCTCGACGAACGAGCTGGGGCGGTAGGTGACGCTGGGACTCCAGCCAATCCAGTGTCCGCCGGCCGCGTCGCGTCCCGAGTTGAAGAACACCGCCGCCGATACCGGCTTGCGCGAATCGGTGTTGAGGTACTGCCAGTAGTTGCGATTGCTGACGCCGATGGCGCCGGGGCCGACACCGCGGGTGGCGCGGTCGTCAAAGTTGGCGGCGTTGAGGTTGTAGCCAGCGCCGGTCGCCCAGTTGTTCCGGAAGACCCAATGGGCGTTGACGTTGCCGCCGTTCTGCAGGCGATCGCCGCCGAAGTTCCACCCGGCCCACTGGTTCAGGTTCCAGCGCACGCTGCGCAGGAACCGCCAGGGCGTGTCGCGCTTCCACTGCATCCAGTTGTTCATCGAGCGCGTGTCGGCGCGCTGCATGAAGCCGATGTCGTTGATCTCGAGACCCGGGCTCTTGTAGTTGAGGCTCGAGTTGAACCGGATCGTCGCGCCGCCGATCTTGCTGAACGAGACCTGGCCGCCGTTGCCGTTCATCGACGTGCGGGTCGGATCCTCTTCGACGTGTTCGGCGTCCGGGCGCTGGAACGCATGCACGGTGCTCGTCTGCAGGAGATCGATCGCCGGCGCGTCGCCGTGCACGGTGCTGCCGACCCAGTAGCCCTGGACGGCATAACGCTTCAGCATGCGCCAGTCCCAGTCGAGGCCGCCGGTCACCGCCGAATCCGGCAGCAACCCGGTGACGCCGTCGAGGCGCCGCGCGGTGCTGGTGAGCATGAAGCCGAGCGCCGACTGGTTGGCGAACTCGCGACGGGCGCGCAGCACCGCATAATTGGTCAGCGGTTCGACCATCTGCCGCGTGCGCACCGCCCCGTCCGCAATCGTCGCCTGCTCGTCGGCGGTGACCCCGTCGAGCGCGCCGAACGAGAACTTGCCCAGCCGCCCGGTCAGCTTCGCCGCGCCGAAAATCGTCGTCTGCTGCGGGACGACCGCGTAGGCGCCGTCGACGAGATCCGGCGCGCCGCGCGGCTGCCGGCCGATGCGCCGCGAGTAAAACAGCCCGCTGCAGCTGCCGTCGTTGCAGTCGAGATCGAAGTTGAACATGCCGCTGCCTTCGACGAAGAAGGGACGGCGCTCCGCGAAGAACGTCTCGAAACCGGAGAGGTTCACCACGGCCGGATCGGCCTCGACCTGGCCGAAGTCGGGGTTCACCGTCGCGGTCAGGGTGACGCCCGGGCGAACCGCGTACTTCAGATCCGCGCCTCCCGACAGTTGCTGATCGCGCGACGACACGAGGGGATTGCCGGGCTCGGTGGGCTGCGTATCGACCTGGGCCACCGCATAGGGCACCAGCTCGAGCCGCTTGGGCGACTGACTGATCTTGAGGTGCGTCAGATCGCCAAAGGACGAGACGATGCCGCTCGCGCTCTTGGAGATGAACGGCCAGGTGTCGGTCTCCTGCAGCCGGCCGATCTCGCGCACGACGGCGAAGCCGAAGACGGCATCGTCCGACGGATGAAAGCGCAACTGGCTGAACGGAATCCGGAATTCGGCGCGCCAGCCGTCGGCGTCCCGCGCAACGGCGACGTCCCAGACGGCGTCCCAGCCGCTGTCCTCGTTCGAATCACCGTACCAGTAGATGTCTTTCTTGACGCCAGCCGGGTTCACGCCGAACTCGAACGCGGTCCGCTTGTCGTGGAAGGAGTCGACCATGACGCGGATCCAGTCCGACGGCGACTCGGCATCCCGTCGGGTCCGATGGCCGACGATCCGCTCGGGCTGCGGATCGTGAGCACGCACCGCCACGTACAGGTTTTCCGCGTCGTAGGCGACCTTGACGTCGGTCGCGAACGTGGGTGCGCCGCCGTCCTTCGGCTCGCGCTGCCGGAAATCGCTGACCGCCGGGACCGCCCCCCAGACGTCTTCGCTGAACGACCCGAGTTTGATCGCCGTCGCCCCCGGCACCGCGACGGCCGCAATGGTGCCCGACGCGCCGCCGCCCTCGCTCGCCAGCCCCGACACACCGGCCAGCGCGAGCAGAAGTGAGATTTTTAGCATCGACCCTTCCTTAGACGGGGTCGAGCGCGCGCGGGTTTGCAAGGAAGTGTCGCGACGCGGCATTGGTCCTGGAAAGGCGCGATGCGCGAGAGGCTGCGCACGGGCGGAGCCGCCCGTTCACGCGGGATGGCTAGAAAAGGGAATTCAGATCGCGGCGAACAGATTCAACGCGAAACGCGCGGGCTCGTCGATCCACTGCTCGGTGATGCCGAAGCCGGCCCGCGCCCCCATCTCGACGATCTGATCCGGCGCGTACTTGTACGAGCTCTCCGTCCAGATCCGCTCCCCGATCGCGAACGCGACGCTCCACCCGTCGATCGTGACGCGCTGGTCGCGGCGGCTCTCGAGGTGCATCTCGACGCGGTGTTCGCGGCGGTTCCAGACCGCAACGTGCGCGAACGCGTCGAGGTCGAACGTGCCAGCCAGCTCGCGGTTGATGCGGACGAGCAGGTTGCGGTTGAACGCCGCCGTGACGCCGAGCGGATCGTCATAGGCGAGCTGCAGTTCGCGCTCCGGCTTGACGAGGTCGGCGCCGAGCAGCAGCGCGTCGCCCGGGGCCAGCGCCAGGCGGATCGCGCGCAGGAACTGCGCCGCCGCCGGCGCGTCGAAATTGCCGATGTTCGAGCCGAGCAGGAGGACGAGCATCGGGCTGTCGGGATCGCGCTGCCGCGCCGCCTCGCGCAGGCCGGCCTCATAGGTGTCGCGATGGCCGACGACCGAGATGTGCCGGAGCCGGCCGAGCGTCCGCTCCGACTGCTCGAGCGCCTGGCTCGAGATGTCGATGAGGTGGACGCGGCCCCGACGGCCAGCCGCCTGCAGCGCTTCCGCCAGAATCACGATCTTTTCGCCGCTGCCGCACCCCAGCTCGACGATGAGCGGGCCGGGGCTCGACGCGGCCGTCGCCGCAGGGCCGGCCACGGCTTCGACGATGTCGTCGGCGTGCGATTCGAGGAGATGGCGCTCCGCACCGGTGATGCGGTACCACGGCAGGCGGCAGATGGCTTCGAACAACGACGAGCCGAGCGCGTCGTACAGGTATTTCGACTGCAGCTGTCTCGGCGTCAGCGCGAGATCGCGCCGCACGTCGGCCGCGAACTCAGCCGCGAGCTGTTCGGAACTTCGCGTAGACATACGGATAATTGCCACGGAACCAGTTTCGGAAACTCGGACGAATCAGCTCGCGCGCCGTGGCGGGCGACGCGCCCTTCATCACGTAGTGGCGGCCGTCGAAGAAGTCGGCGGAATATTCCGGATACGACCGCATCGGCGCGAAGCCGTCGAACGGCCCGAAGATCGTCGACGTCCACTCCCACCCGTTGCCGACGAGATCCTGCACGCCATGCAGGCTGGCGCCGCCAGGGAAGGACCCGTTGTCGACGGGATCGAAGCCGGCGAAATCGGCGTGGCCCATGGTCGCCCCTTCCGCGGCGCGGTGCCACTCGGCTTCGGTGATCAGCCGCCGCCCTTTCCAGGCGGCGTAGGCGGAGGCCTCCGCGTGACTGACATAGACGGGCGCGTTCGATGGGAGAGGCTCGCAGCTGAACATGCCTCGCCAGAGCCATCGCCGTCCGATGGCCCCAGAGCCGTCACCGATATCCGACGGATCGGCGGCTAACCAGAAGGCCGGATGTTGCACTCGCTCCGACTGAATCCAGTCCCAGCCTTCGTCGCTCCACAGGTCGCGGCGGCGATAACCGTCGGCGTCCAGGAACTCGAGGAACTGCGCGTTGGTGGTCGGCTGCGCGTCGACTTCGAAGGACGGCACGTGCGACACATGCCGATCGAACTCGTTGTCCCAGCCGAAGGCAGCGACCGACCGATCGGCGCCGAGTACGGCGTCGCCATCCGGGACGACGACCGCCGCCAGAGTGGCCGCACCACCACCCGAGGAGCGCCCGTCGACGATTGGATGTCGGCCATCGGACAGCGGGCGCTCGCCGCGCAGAGAGCCGACCGCGCGCTTGGACGCGTACGGCAGCCGATGCCACATGTAGAGGAGCGTCTCCTGGTGCATCGCCTCGTGCTCGAGGGCGGTGTAGAGCCCTTCGATGGCCCCTGCCGCCGCCGGCAGATCGGCGAGCGCGGCGATCACCGCCTCGTCGCAGGCGCGGCCGAACGCGCGCACCTCGTCGCGGGCCGGCCACACCGTCGACGCGCCGCTGCGCGGCACCGCCGCATCGACCGAATCGGGATCGATGCCGCGCTCGAACAGCCTCTCGAACCGCACGTCGATCGGGCCGCGTCCGAGGCCCCGCTGCAGGAACGCGAGGACGCTGAACGCCGGCAGGTGCCCTTCGTAGAACACGATCGGGTTACGCAGCGCGATCGGTCGGGTGTAGTACGCCGACGGATCGATCATGTCGAAGAGGGCCGCGGAGCGCGCGCGGTTGCGGCGGTACCATGCGGCCGCGGCGGTGGCGTCGACGCGGGTCATCGTCGGCATCTGGTTATGCTACGCGCTTTCCTTTCGGTCGTTTCGACGCGCCGGCCCGGCGCGTGGATCCCGCGTGCTTGGGCTTCGGGGCGGCGCGCCTGCCCTTGAGCGAGGCGCGCAGCCGGGCCATCAGATCGACGACTTCGGCCTGCTTCGGCCCGTGATCCTCGGCGACGAACCTGGGCGCCTTGCCCTTCATTTTCGCCTCGATGAGCCGCATCAGGTTCTCCTTGTATTCGTCAGTGTACTTGCGGGGATCCCACGCCGCCTCGAAACTTCCGATCAGGTGGCGGGCCATGGTCAGCTCGGCGGCCCGGCTGCCCGAGTGCTTGGGAAAACGGAACTCGGACAAATCGACCAGTTCGTCGGCAAAGCGCATCATGGTGAGCACGAGCGCGTCGCCGATCGCCTCGATGGCGGCGAGGTGCTGCGCGTCGCGCAGGATGACTTTCGCGACCCCGACGCGCCCCGACTGACGGATCGCCTCCCGCAGCAAGGCATACGACCGATCTGCCCCGGTGCCGGGCGTCAGATAATAAGGCGTCTCAAAGTAGCGCTCGTCGATCTCCTTCGGATCGACGAAGTCCATGATGTCTATCGTCTTCGTCTTCTCCAGCGCCGCCGTCTTGAAGTCGTCCTTGGTCAGCACGACGAACTGGTGTTTCGCGTATTCGTAACCTTTGACCAGATCCTCCCAGGCGACGGGCTTCCCCTCTTTCTGGCAGACGCGCTCGTAGCGGACCGGCTCTTCGTCCTTCGCGTGCAGCAGCCGGAACTTCGGCCGGTGATCGCGCGTCGCGCTGTACAGCTCGACCGGAATACTCACCAGTCCGAACGCGAGAGATCCTTTCCACATCGAACGCGCCATGGGAGCCTCCGCCGTCGCGAGGTAGGAAATCCAACCGCCGATGGCTGCTGTACGTGGGAACGCCAGCCCGACATCGTGCGGGCTGGCGTCTCTACTTGCTACCTTCTCCTGCTGCCGTCTAGCTGCAGCTGTCGCTGACCATCTTCAGCGAGGTCACCGTCATCGAGCGCATTCCACGGGCGCCGCCCTCTGTACCGGTGGTGCCGGCTGCGTTCGTTCCGCTGGCCGTGCCCGATGTGGTGGTGCTGCCGGCGGCCGCGTCGGTGCCGCCGCGGCGTCCGCCGCCCGCGAGGCTGCCGGTCACCTCGACCTTGTGGCCGACGTGGGCCTTGAGATCGACGCTCGAGTCGGCGCTCAGCATCAGGCTCGTCATACCGCGGCCGCCCTGCATGGCGGCGCCCGCGGCGGCGGTATCACTCGTGGCGGAGCCGCTCGTGCTGGCGGTCGTGCTGCTGGCCGCCGCGCCGGCGCCGCGTCCACCCATCCCTTCGATATTGGTGAGCATGTAGGTGTCGGCGGTGTCGCCGGCTTTCACGCACCCGGTGATGGTGCGCGGCCCGCCGCCGCGCTGGCCGGCCTGCGTGGTCGCGCTCTGCGAGGCCGCGCCGGACGTGCCGGTCGCGGTCGACTGAGCCGCGAGGCCGACGGCGAACGCCGCGACACATCCCATTGCTGTCAGAAGTCGCTTCATGAGTCTCATCCTCCTGTCGGGCTGCTGGGCCGCCCGACGTACGAATTCACGCCGGGGGTGGTTGCAGGAACCAAGCCAGAGGCTGTTAGCCGAAAGAGCGGCCGCCGTACCCGGTTGAGGCGTAGCGGAGTCCTACAGGGAGAACCTCCGTTATTTACAGGGGGAATGTCCTTTATTGCATGTGCTACGCTAGACGGCTGCGGTAAGCCGGCCCCCCCTGCGTGGAGCGAGAGTCGAGTGGGCGAGAGTGGCGGAACTGGCAGACGCGCCGGACTTAGGATCCGGTGGCCGAAAGGCCGTGGGGGTTCGACTCCCCCCTTTCGCACGCCTCCGCTCCCGTCGCTCGAATGGATGGGCTCGAGTGGTTTTGGGGGGACGCGACCTGGTGCCGGGTACGCGGCGTCAGACGCGCGCCGGACACGATAGTTAGCCAATCCGTGAAAAACGGGCACTGCGCCCGATTCAAGCGGCCGATAGATCCGAATGAAAACAGAATTCGTCGACGTCAACGACACGCGCAAGAACCTGGTGGTGGAGATCGACAGTGAGGTCGTCGATCAGGAAATCGACAAGGTCACGCGCGATTACGGGAAGACGGCGCGCATCCCCGGGTTCCGTCCCGGCAAGGTGCCGCCCAAGGTGGTCCGGCAGCGGTTCCGCGAGCAGATCCTGCACGACGTCGCGCACGGGCTCATCCCCCGGGCCGTCGACGAGGCACTCCGCGAGCGCGGCGTCGAGCCGGTGGACACGCCCGACATCAAGGACGTCGTCGTCGAAGAGGGGCAGCCGCTGCGGTTCACGGCGTCCTTCGACACGGTGCCGCCGATCGATCCGGGAGACTACGCGACGCTGCAACTGTCGCGCGGCAGCCTGGCGGTGGGAGACACGGCGGTCGGCCAGGCGCTCGAAGGGCTGCGCGAGCGGTCGGCGCGCTACGAGCCGGTCGAGGGGCGCGGCGTCGGCGACGGGGATTCGGTGCTGATGGATCTGGTGCGCACGGAGCGTGCGGCGCCGGCCATCGTGCTGACCGACGCGCCCGCCGCGGGCGGCGAGGAGAAGACGGATCGGCACGAGAGCGTGACGGTCGATATCGGGGCGACGGCGAATCCCCCGGGGTTCGACGCGCAGCTGTTCGGGCTCGAGGCGGGAGCGCACAAGTCGTTCGACATCCGGTATCCGGACGACTACGCGGTCACCGAGCTCGCCGGCAAGACGGTGGCCTACGACGTCGTGGTCAAGGCGATCCGCCGGCGCATCGTGCCGGAGCTCGACGACGAGTTCGCGAAGGACCTGGGCGATTTCGCCTCGCTCGACGCGCTCCGCCAGCGCGTGCGCGAGGACCTCGAGCATGAGGCGAAGCACGAGGCGGACCGGGAGCTGCGCGGCGCGCTGATGAAGCAGCTCGCCGAACGCGTGTCGTTCGAGGTGCCCGAGGCGCTGCTCGAACGCGAGATCGACCGCCGCGTCGAGGAGTTCGTCCGTCGTCTGATCGAGCAGCAGATCGATCCGATGCAGACGAACATCAACTGGGAGGAATTCCGCGGGCGCCAGAAGGAGGCCGCCGCGGAGGCGGTGAGCGGGGCGCTGGTGCTCGACGAGGTGGCGCGCCGCGAACAGCTCGCCGTGGCCCACGAGGACGTGGACGCGGAGATTGGCAGGTATGCCGAGCGCACCGGCCGCACGCCTGCGGCGGTCCGCGCGAAGCTCGAAAAGGAGGGCGGCATTGGCAGGCTGTATGCGGGGCTGCGCCGGGAGCGCGCAATTGACTTCCTGCTGTCGCGTGCTACTATCGTACAAACGTAAGACTTCCGGTTCCGGCCGCTCCCCCAACAAACAGCCGTCCACGTCCCGCTGAAACGCGTTTCGCATGGCTTATTCTTCTTCTTATTCGCAACTGATCCCGATGGTGGTCGAACAGACCAACCGCGGAGAGCGCGCTTACGACATTTTTTCGCGCCTCCTGAAGGACAGCATCATCTTCATCGGCACGCCGATTGACGACAACGTCGCCAATCTGGTGATCGCCCAGATGCTGTTCCTCGAGGCGGAAGATCCGGATCGCGACATCCTGCTCTACATCAACAGCCCGGGCGGCGTCGTCACGGCCGGCATGGCCATCTACGACACGATGCAGTTCATCAAGCCGGACGTCCACACCTATTGCCTGGGCCAGGCGGCGTCGGTGGCGGCCGTGCTGCTGGCGTCGGGCACCCACGGCAAGCGCTTTTCCCTGCCCAATTCGCGCATCCTGATCCACCAGCCGTGGGTCCAGGGCCTCGGCGGGCAGACCACCGACATCGACATCCACGCCCGGGAACTGCTTCGCACGCGCGAGCGGCTGAACCAGATCCTGGCCGAACACTCCGGCCAGCCCCTCAAGCGCATCCAGGACGACACGGAACGGGACTACATCATGTCGGCCGAGCAGGGGAAGGAATACGGTATTATTGACGACGTCATCCGCAAACGGGCCTGACTTCCATGGTTAAGAAGAACGGCGAAAGCGAGATTCTGCGCTGCTCGTTCTGCAATAAAGACCAGAACGACGTCCGCAAGCTCATCGCGGGCCCGACGGTCTTCATCTGCGACGAGTGTGTCGAGGTCTGCAACGACATCATCGCGGACGACAATCGCTTCGAGGCGCGCGGCGGCACCCGCTCGTCCCTGCCGGTCCCGCAGGAAATCAAGAAGTTCCTGGACGAATACGTCATCGGCCAGGAGCAGACCAAGAAGAAGCTCGCGGTCGCGGTCTACAACCACTACAAGCGGATCGAGATTCAGAAGCAGTCGAGGTCGCGCAACGACATCGAGCTGACCAAGTCGAACATCCTGCTGATCGGCCCGACCGGCACCGGCAAGACATTGCTGGCGCAGACGCTCGCCAAGCTCCTGTCGGTCCCCTTCACCATCGTCGATGCGACGACGCTGACCGAGGCGGGCTACGTCGGCGAGGACGTCGAGAACATCATCCTCAAGCTGCTGCAGGCGGCTGGCGGAGACATCGAGAAGTGCCAACAGGGGATCATCTACATCGACGAAGTCGACAAGATCTGCCGCAAGGACGAGAACCCCTCGATCACGCGTGACGTGTCGGGCGAGGGGGTGCAGCAGGCGCTGCTGAAGATCCTCGAGGGCACCGTCGCCAACGTCCCGCCGCAGGGCGGGCGCAAGCACCCGCACCAGGAGTTCTTCCAGGTCGACACGACCAACATCCTGTTCATCTGCGGCGGCGCCTTCGTCGGGCTCGACAAGCAGATCGAGCGGCGCACGGGCAAGAAGACGCTCGGCTTCAAGGCCGAGGTCAAGTCGGTGAACACCCGCGACGTCGGTACGACCCTCGAGTTGGTCGAGCCCGAGGATCTCATCAAATACGGCCTGATCCCGGAGTTCGTCGGCCGCCTGCCCGTCGTCGGCACGCTCCACGAGCTCGATCGCGCCGCGCTCGTGCAGATCCTGACGCAACCTCGCAACGCCATCACGCGTCAGTACCAGAAGCTGTTCGAGTACGAGAACGTCAAGCTGAAGTTCACCGATGACGCCCTCGAGGCGATTGCCGAGCATGCGCTGGCGCGGAAAATCGGCGCGCGCGGCCTGCGCATGATCATCGAGGACCTCATGCTCGATCTGATGTACTCGCTCCCCGGCCAGAAGAAGATCCGCGAGTGCGTGATCACCCGCGAGGTCGTCATGAGCAAGGAAAAGCCGATCACCCTGATCGAAAAGGCCGGGTAATCGGCATTGGCGATAGCCCATCGCCCGTGAGCAATCGGCACATCTGCCGTGTCAGTCTGTACTAACGAATGGAACTCTACGAAACCCTTCCCATCGTCCCACTACGCGATGTAGTGGTCTTCCCCCACATGATGATGCCGTTCGTGATCGGACGGCCGTCGTCGACTCGCGCCCTCGAGCACGCGCTCGGGAAGGACAAGCGGATCTTCCTCGCCGCCCAGCACGACGCGGCGACCGACGAGCCCGAGCCGAACGACATCTTCACGATGGGCTGCGTCGCCAACATCGTGCAGAGCCTCAAGCTGCCCGACGGCAACATCAAGGTGCTGGTCGAAGGCATCGAGCGGGCGCGGGCCGTCGAGTGGAAGGAAGACAAGGGCTTCTACCGCGTCGTGGTCAAGGTGGTGCCGAAGCCGAAGGAAGCCGGCGTCGACGCCGAAGCGACGATGACCAAGGTGGTGTCGCTGTTCGAGCAGTACGTCAAGCTGTCGAACAACCTGAACTACGACGCGATGATCGCCGCGGTGCGGGTCGACGACCCGGGCAAGCTGGCCGACACCATCGCCGCCCACCTGGTGGTCGGAGTCGACGAGAAGCAGAACCTGCTCGAGATCATCTCGCCGATCGAACGGCTGAACCGGATTGCGGCACTCCTCGAAGCCGAGGTGGACAAGCTCCAGGTGGATCGCAAGATCCAGTCGCGCGTCAAGAAGCAGATGGAGAAGGCGCAGAAGGAGTACTACCTCAACGAGAAGATGAAGGCGATCCAGAAGGAACTGGGCCGCAAGGACGAGAAGGGCAACGAAATCGAGGAGCTGAAGAAGAAGATCGAGCAGGCAAAGATGCCTGACGAGGTCGAGGAAAAGGCGATCCAGGAGCTGAAGCGGCTGGAGGCGATGCCGCCGATGTCCGCGGAAGCGACCGTCTCGCGCAACTACCTCGACTGGCTGATCGCGGTGCCGTGGCACAAAAAGACCAAGGAGAGCCGCGACCTCAAGCGCGCCGAGGACGTCCTCAACGAGGACCACTACGGCCTCGAGAAGATCAAGGATCGCATCCTCGAGTTCCTCGCGGTGCGCGCCCTGGTCAAGAAGCCGAAGGCGACCATCCTCACCTTCTCCGGTCCTCCGGGAGTCGGCAAGACCTCGCTGGCCAAGTCGATCGCCCGCGCCATGAACCGCAAGTTCGTGCGGTTGTCGCTCGGCGGCGTGCGCGACGAAGCGGAGATCCGCGGCCATCGCCGCACCTACATCGGCGCCTTCCCCGGCCAGATCATCCAGATGATGAAGAAGGCCGGCAGCATGAACCCGGTGTTCCTGCTCGACGAAGTCGACAAGATGTCGATGGACTTCCGCGGCGATCCGTCGGCGGCGCTGCTCGAGGTGCTCGACCCCGAGCAGAACAATGCGTTCCTCGATCACTACCTCGACGTCGAGTACGACCTGTCGAACGTGATGTTCATCTGCACGGCCAACGTGCTGCACACCATCCCGCAGGCGCTGCGCGACCGCATGGAAGTGCTGCAGCTCGCCGGCTACACCGAGCAGGAGAAGGTCGAGATCGCGCGCAAGTTCCTCGCCCCGAAAGCGGTCGAGGGCGCCGGCCTGACGAAGGAGAACATTACGTTCCTCGACGAGGCGTTCTCGACGATCATCCAGCGCTACACGCGCGAGGCGGGCGTCCGCAATCTCGAACGCGAGATCGCGTCGATCTGCCGGAAGGTCGCCCGCAAGGTCGTGACCGAGGGCAAGAGCTTCAGCATGGAGGTCACGGCCGCACGGGTGACCGAATACCTCGGCGTGCCGCGCTTCCGCCCGGCGATGGGGGAAGAGAAGAACGAAATCGGCGTCGCGACAGGACTGGCGTGGACGGAAGTCGGCGGTGAGATCCTCACGATCGAAGCGACGTTGATGCCCGGCAAGGGCAAGCTGACGCTGACCGGCAAGCTCGGCGACGTCATGCAGGAATCGGCGCAGGCGGCGATGAGCTACGTGCGCAGCAAAGCCGACGAGTTCCGCATCCCGAAGAACTTCAACCGGACGACCGACGTCCACATCCACATTCCGGAAGGCGCCATCCCCAAGGACGGTCCGTCGGCGGGCATCACGCTCGCGACGTCACTGATTTCAGCGCTCGGGCGCGTCCCGATCCGCAAGGAAGTGGCGATGACCGGCGAGATCACCTTGCGCGGCAAGGTGCTGCCGATCGGCGGCCTCAAGGAGAAGATCCTCGCCGCCCACCGCTCGGGTCTGAAGACGATCATCGTTCCACGCGAGAACGAGAAGGACCTGGCCGACATCCCGAAGAACGTGCTCGACTCGCTCAACGTTTACATGGTCGAGTCCATGGACGAGGTGTTGAAGATCGCACTCACGGAGCCGTTGAGCGGCGTGGCGCCGGCCGTCGAGACCGACGTCGCGGGCGATGCAGCCCCTGTGTCTCACTGAGTGCGCCGCCAGGACGTGCCGCGTCACACATGCTGACTGGCGAATGACGATGGTCGTCCGTCGTCATTGACATGAAGGTGGTCGAGGCGCGGTTCGTCACGAGCGCGACCGGGGCTGGAGATGTTCCGCACGACGGCGTGCCGCACGTGGCGCTCGTCGGGCGGTCCAATGTCGGGAAATCGTCGTTGATCAACGCGCTCGCGAGGAACCGGTCCCTCGCCCGGACGAGCGCGGCGGCCGGCAAGACGCGGCTCGCGAACCTGTATCGCTTCGAGGTCGATGGCGGCCCTGGCGGTCCAGGCCGCTGGAGCGTGCACCTGGCCGATCTCCCCGGTTATGGGTATGCGCGCGGCGGCCGCGAATCGGTCGAAGAGCTGCGGCGGATCGCGGAAGGATATTTCACGTTCGACGGGATCGCCGGGGTCCTGCATCTCGTCGACGCACGGCACCCGGGACTCGAATCTGATCTGGATGCGGCGGCATGGCTGAAGACACTCCACGTGCAAACGGCGACGGTGGCGACGAAGATCGACAAACTGTCGCGCAGCGAACGGACCAGGAATCTCAAGGACCTGGAACGGCAACTCGGAACAACGGCCGTAACCCCGACAGCGGCGGTCAGCGGCGAAGGACTGGACGATCTGTGGACACTGATAGCAAGACTGAGCAGGCGCAGGCGGTAGCGGAACGACCCGCTCCGGCCAAGGAGGCCAAACCCGAGGCCAAGGCGGAACAACCGGAACAAGCGCCGCCGGCGGCGCCGCGGTCCTCCCCTGGGCCGGAAACCAAGGTCGACCTGGCGACGCTCAAGGAGATGAGCACCCAGGAGCTGACCAAGATCGCCAAGCAGCTCGACGTGCCGGGCGTCACCGGCATGCGCAAGCAGGAGCTGATCTTCCAGATCCTGCGCTGCCGCGCCGAAAAGTCCGGCAACCTCTTCTCCGAGGGGGTGCTCGAAACCCTGCCCGACGGCTTCGGTTTCCTCCGCGCACCGAACTACAACTACCTGCCCGGTCCCGACGACATCTACGTCTCCCCTTCGCAGATTCGCAAGTTCGACCTGCAGACCGGCGACACCGTCAGCGGCCAGATCCGCCAGCCCAAAGAGGGAGAGCGCTACTTCGCGCTGATCAAGGTCGAAGCGGTCAATTTCGAGCCGCCGGACCGCATCCGCGATCGCGTCTTCTTCGAGAACCTGACGCCGCTCTATCCGCAGGAGCGGATCCGGCTCGAGGCCGCGTCCGACAACCTGTCGGCGCGCGTCATGGACCTGATGGTCCCGATCGGCAAGGGGCAGCGCGGGCTGATCGTCGCGCCGCCGCGCACCGGCAAGACGATGCTGCTGCAGAACATCGCCAACAGCATCACCGCCAATCACCCCGAGGTCTACCTCATCGTCCTGCTCATCGACGAGCGGCCTGAAGAAGTCACCGACATGCAGCGGTCGGTGAAGGGCGAGGTCATTTCGTCGACCTTCGACGAGCCGGCCCAGCGCCACGTGCAGGTCGCCGAGATGGTGATCGAGAAGGCCAAGCGCCTCGTCGAGCACAAGAAGGACGTCGTCATCCTGCTCGACTCGGTCACCCGTCTGGCCCGCGCCTACAACACCATCGTGCCGGCGTCGGGCAAGGTGCTGTCGGGCGGCGTCGACAGCAACGCCCTGCAGCGGCCGAAGCGCTTCTTCGGCGCCGCGAGAAACATCGAAGAAGGCGGCTCCCTCACCATCGTCGCGACCGCGCTCATCGATACCGGCTCGCGAATGGACGAAGTGATCTTCGAAGAGTTCAAGGGCACCGGCAACCTCGAGATTCACCTCGACCGCAAGCTCGCCGACCGCCGCGTGTTCCCCGCCATCGACATCCAGAAGAGCGGGACGCGGAAGGAAGAGCTGCTCATCCCGAAAGAGGATCTCAACCGCACGTGGGTCCTGCGCAAGGTGCTCACCCCGCTCTCCCCCGTCGAAGGCATGGAGCTGCTGCTCTCGAAGATGGGCAAGACGAAGAGCAACGCGGAGTTCCTGGGTTCGATGGCCAACGGCAAGTAAGCGATAGCGCGATCGCCAGTGTAGGCCGGGTCCTGTGGGCCCGGCCTTTTTCTATATCCGCGCGGAACCTGCGACCCCCGGCGCCGTATGGTTACTTTAACCACATGGCCGATCCGCGCAATCACCTGCCCCTCAAACCGCTCGACCTCGAGCTGCTCATCGCGCTCGCCGGCGAGGATCGCCACGGATACGGCCTCGTCCAGGCGGTCGCCGAGCACACCGACGGGCTGCTCCAGCTCGACCCGGGCAATCTCTATCGCGTCATCAAGCGGCTGCTCGACGACGGTCTCGTCGCCGAGGCGGGGCACCGGACCGCCGACGAGGCCGCGGCCGAACGGCGCCGCTACTACCGACTCACGCCGCTCGGGGGACGCGTGCTGGCCGCCGAACTGGACCGCTTGCGAGCGCTCGTCAACGCACCCGGCACGAGGGACCTCGCGCGGCGGTGGACGTCGTGACGGCGTTGCGCCTGCGGCGTCGCGCCGAACGGAGCCGGCCGTGATCTTCTCCTGCCTGATCCTGCTCTTTCCGCGCGCCTTCCGCGACGCCTTCGGCGCTGAGATGCGGCAGGTGTTCGAGGCGCAGCTCGCGGCCGCGCGGGCGCGCGGCGGACGGCCGGCGGCGTGGGCGCTGATGGCGAGGACGGCGCCGCGGATGGCGGCGGCCGCCTGGTGCGAATCACGCGACTCGCGCGCCGGTCGGCGCGGACCGCTCGTGCAGTGGACCGATCTCCGCTACACCGTGCGCCGTCTCGCCGCGGCGCCCGGCTTCACGGTCGCCGTCGTTGGCACCCTCGGCCTCTGCATCGGCGCCAATCTGACGATTTTCTCGGTGGTCCACGCCGTGCTCCTGCGGCCGCTCCCGTTCCCGGAACCCGATCGTCTGGTGACGATCTACAACACCTATCCGCGCGCCAACGTGCCGGACGACGGGGCGACGGTCGCGAACTACTACGAACGGCGCGGACGCATTCCGGCGCTGCGCGGCGTATCGCTCTATCGAAACGATGCGGCGATCGTCGGCGACACCGGTCGCACCGAGCGCGAGTTCGTGATGCGCGTGTCGCCAGACTTCTTCGCGACGCTGGGCGTGCGCCTGCTGCTCGGACGGCCGTTCGGTGATGACGAGACCCTCTTCGGCAACGACCGTGTCGTGATCCTGAGCGAGCCCTACTGGCGTCAGCGCTACGCGGCCGACCCTGCCGTCGTTGGACGAGCGATTCGGATCGACGGCGTTCCGTTCATGGTGGTCGGCGTCCTGCCGCCCGACTTCGGGTTCCTGTCGTCGGCGGCCCGCCTCTTCCTGCCGCTGTCGTCGGGCGTCGACGACCGCTCGTCGGCCCGCCGCCACTGGGGCAGTTCGTCGAGCATGGTGGCGCGGCTCGCGCCGGGCGTGTCGCTGAACGAGGCGCAGTCGCAAGTCGACGCGCGAGACGCGGTCATGGAGCGTCAGAATCCGCAAGCCGCCAGGATGGCCGATGCGGGCTATCGCTCGCTGGTCGTGCCGATGCACGCCCGGCACGTCGCCTCGGCGCGTTCCGCCCTCCTGCTGCTGCAGGCTGGGGCAGGCACACTGCTGCTCATCGGGCTGGTCAACGTCGGCAATCTGTTCCTCGTCAGGGCAGGCAGCCGGGCGCGCGAGCTGGCCGTTCGCCGCGCGATCGGTGCGCGCGCATCACATATCGTCGCTGCGGTGCTGGCCGAAACCCTCGTGCTGAGCGCCGCCGGGGCAGCCGTCGGACTTCTCGTAGCGTCTGGCGGTGTCTCGCTGTTCGGACGACTGGGCGCCAGCCGGCTTCCACTGGGCAGCCGCATCGGGCTCGACGCGACGGCGGTGCTGGTCGCGATGGCCGCGGCCGTGGCCATCGCGCTGGTGCTCGGCACGGCGATGGCCCTGCATCATCTGCGCGGCGACGCGCGCCTCGTCCCTCGCTTCGACACGCGAGGCGGGACCGCCGGACCTCGCGCGCGGCGCACGCGCCACGCCATTCTCGTCGCCCAGATCGCGCTCTCGCTGGTGCTCCTGTCGAGCGCGGTGATCGTCGCCTCGAACGTCCGTTCGCTCGAGCGCGTCTCGCCGGGCTTCTCGCCCGATCAGCTGCTCACCGCCCAGGTGTCGCTGCCGTATGCGCGCTATCGGACGAGCGCGTCGCTCGAGTCCTTCCTGGATCGCCTTCACACCAACCTCGCGCGCGTGCCCGGCATCGTCAACGCCGGCATCGCCACGAACATTCCGCTCAGCGGCAGTGCGATCAAGAGCGCCGCGACGATCAACGGACGTTCAGTTCAGCATGGCGAGCCCCCGCACAGCGTCTACACGTACGCCGTGGGCGGCGACTACTTTCCCGCCATGCGCATTCCCGTCCTCGACGGGCGCGCGCTGCTGTCCTCGGACGTCGGCGCCGCCACGCGCGTCTGCGTGGTCGACGAGGATTTCGCGCGGCGCTACTGGCCGGCCGGAGGAGCGCTTGGGCAGCGGCTCTTTCTGGGCGCGTCGGCCGGCAACCGCGACGACGCCTACGCGATCGTCGGTGTCGTCGGGGCCGTGAAACAGGCATCGCTGTCGGAAGCGCCGGGATCCGACGCCGTCTACTACCCGTACAGCAACCGGTTCGATCGGGCGATCTATATCGTGGCCCGGACCACATCGGCTCCGGACACGCTCATTCCGGATCTGCGCCGCGTGATCCGCGAGATCGATCCAGAACTGCCGGTGAACAACGCTCAATCGATGCGCGCGCGGCTGGATACCAGCCTCGCTGGGCAGCGCTCGCCGGCGATGGCGGGCGCGCTGTTCTCCGCCGTCGCGCTGTTGCTGACGCTTCTCGGCACCTACGGCGTCCTGAGCTACGCCGTCACGCAGCGGCGGCGGGAGGTCGGTCTGCGGCTCGCGCTCGGCGCCAGCCCGGAGCAGGTGCGCGGCCAGTTCCTGCGGATGGGGCTGCGCCTGCTGGCGTGGGGACTCGCCGTCGGACTCGTGGGGTCGTGGACCGCCGTCCGGGCGATCCAGGCCACGCTGCCGGGCGTACCACACGCGCCTGCCGGCGCCGTCCTGACGGCCGCGGCGGTCCTGACCATGGTCTGCCTGGCCGCCTGCCTGGCCCCCGCGCGCCGTGCCGGCCGGATTGCGCCGATGGAAGCGCTGGCGCGCGATGCCTGAACGTCGCGTCTCGTCAAGGTGCACCGCCGCGCGCCCAGTGTGTGTCGTGAACGGCGTGAGCCTGGTTCCATAGCGGGGACCTTCGTCCGACGTCGGCCGACGCGTTGGGCATGGCCGTGGTCGCCAGCCGCCGCGGTTGCACTATGATTTCCGGATGCAGGATCGCACGTTCGGGCGCACGGGATGGCGGGTCTCCGAGATCGGCTATGGCATGTGGGGCATGGCCGGCTGGACGGGATCCGACGACGAAGAGTCGTCGCGGTCCCTCGATCGCGCCGTCGAGCTCGGCTGCACGTTCTTCGACACGGCGTGGGCCTACGGCGAGGGACGCAGCGAACGGCTCCTCGGCGCGCTGCTGAAGCGGCACGCCGGCCGGGAGCTTTACGCCGCCACCAAGATTCCGCCGAAGAACCGGCAGTGGCCGGCGCGCGACAGCTACGCGCTGGACGAGGTGTTCCCCGCCGACTACATCCGCGAGTACACCGAAACCAGCCTGCGCAATCTCGGTGTCGAGACGATGGACCTGCAGCAGTTCCACGTCTGGAACGACGCCTGGGCGGCCGACGACCGCTGGCAGCGGGCGGTTTCAGAGCTCAAAGAGCAGAAACTGGTGCGCGCCATCGGCATCAGCATCAATCGCTGGCAGCCGGAGAACGTGCTGCGGACGCTCGCTACCGGCCTCATCGACGCCGTGCAGGTTGTCTACAACGTCTTCGACCAGGCGCCGGAAGACAAGCTGTTTCCGGAATGCCAGCGGCGGAATATCGCCGTCATCGCCCGGGTCCCCTTCGACGAGGGCAGCCTCACCGACACGCTGACCGCCGACGCGCGATGGCCCGAAGGGGACTTCCGGAACATCTACTTTCAGCCGGACAACCTGAAGAACACGCTCGAGCGGGTTGCGGCCCTCAGGCCGGTGGTCCCCGCCGGCATGTCGATGCCGCAACTCGCCTTGCGGCACATCCTGGAGCATCCAGCGGTCAGCACGGTGATTCCCGGGATGCGCAAGCTGCGGCACGTCGAGGCGAACCTGGCGAGCAGCGACGGACACCGGCTTCCCGCCCAGCTCGTCGCGGAGCTGCGCGGCCACCGCTGGGATCGCTGGATCGACATTCCCTGAACCAGCTGGGCGCTATACTCTTGGCTCGACAGGGGTTAGACCGCCTGTGGTATACTGTAGTTTTCCCATAGGGACCAAGGAGCAGGCCGTGAAGGAAGCGATTCACCCCAAGTACTACGACATCGAGGCGCGCTGTGCGTGCGGGGCGACGTGGAAGACCCGCTCGACCAAGTCCGAGCTGCACCTCGAAATCTGCAACAACTGCCATCCGTTCTTCACCGGACGCCAGAAGCTGATCGATACCGAAGGCCGCGTGGATCGATTCACCAAGCGCTTCGGCGCGCAGACCTCGGAAGCGCACAAGGCCGCGGCCGCGGCGGCGAAGACCGCCAAGGCCAAGAAGTCGGCAGCCGCGACGCGGTAAACGCGCTCGTCCCGAACCCCGGCGGTTCGGTCTTTCTGAGACACACGCGACAGCCAGCTATGCAAATAGCTGGCTGTCGCCGTTTGAGGCGATCTTCCGATCCAACCTGGCCAGGCGATGGCGGACGCGCGCGCGGGTCTCGAAGGTTTCGTCGTCGAGGAGCGTGAGCGCAAGATCGCGCGCGCCCTGATAGTCCTTCTCGCGATGCTCGTGGTGAACGGCCAGCGCTTCGGTGGCGAACTGGCGCAGCGTCCGCAGCAGCTCGCTGCGCCCCGGCAGCGTCAGGATCCGCCGCCAGATCTCGGCGGCGTTCGCGAACCGGCGATCGCGCCGCAAGCGCACGCCCAATCGATACAAGGCCTCCCCGCTGACCTCGGCCGGCGCGCCTGGAGCGTCTGCGGCGTGCCGATAGCAGTCGTTCGCGCGATCCAGCACGCCGCCCCGCTCATAGACTTTTCCCAGCGCCAGCGCTTCGGCGGCGTCGCGGCAGCGCGGCGCCCCGTGCTCCACGAGCTCCACTGCATGTGCGGCGACGGCGGCCAGCGACACCAGATCGAGCCGGTTGTGTTCGAGGACCGGCTCCAGCGGTCGGGCGTCGCCGCTGCGCAGGAAACGGAAATAGCGGGCGGGAATCTCCATACCGGGCACGTCGCCGGCCCGCGTCACGTCGCACAGCACGCGTTCGAGGGTGCCGAGACGGCAGCCGCCGGCGTCCTTTGACGCCCGGGACTGCCCCTCGATGCCGGTGTCTGCCGAGCGGCAGCCCCACAGACGCCGGGCCGGATGCAGCATGTCGAAGTGGCGCACCGACCTGAGCGGCATCGGCATGCGGTGGAACATCCAGCGCGTCTCCATCATCGGCACGTCGAACGTCTTGCCGTTGTAGGTCACGAGCAGTGCCGCGGCATCGAAGCACTCGGCGACCGCGCAGAGCAGCGCGCGCTCGCTGGCATAGCTCGCGAGCAGGAACTGCCGCACCTGAAACGCGCCGAGGTCGAACCAGCCGATCCCGACGAGAAACGCCACGGTGCCGGCGCCGCCGCTCAACCCGGTCGTCTCGAGATCGACGAACAGCGTCCGCTCTCCAACGGCGTCGGGCGGCGGCAGGCCAGGGTCGAGCAACCGCAGGAGATCGTCGTCGGCCACCTCGCAATCGCCCACCCGCCGGCAGCCATGCAACCGATCCGACTCATATCGCCGTTCGATCGCCAGGGCCCGACCATAGCGGTTCGACACGACGCGTCCGCCCAGCACGTCGGCGACGCGCTCGAGATCGATGCTGGCCTCGTAGCGGCCGGTGTCGGGCTCGTAGGTGAGCTCGTTTCTCTGCGTCGCGCCGCCGCGTGCGTCGACTCGGTCGTCCGGGCTGCGATCGATCTGCGGCTCGGTTGGGTCCCGAGGTGTCACCGGCGCACCGCCGCTGACGATCCCGCGAAGCCGCGCTTTGAGGTCCATCATCGGGCGGACCCTCGCCGTGCCGCGCCTGTCAAAACGGCACGACCTCCGTCTCGCCCGACGTCAACCGATCGATGATCTCCAGCGCCACGGCTTTGGCGTGGGGACCGGTGTTGCCCTCCGGGCCGACGCACGACGGGCATCCCGACTCGCAAGGACAGGTCCCAACCAACTGTCGCGTGCGATCGAGCAGGGCGCCGTGCATGTCGTACAGCGGGCGGCTGAAACCGATGCCGCCGGGATAGTTGTCGTAGATGAAGATGTTCGGCTCGGCCTGCAGCGCATCGGGCACGCCGCCGCGGCCGCCGGTGCGGGTGACCCGCTCCAGCGAGCCGCCGTCGATCGAGACGCCGACGTCGCCGCGATCGCCCATCAGGAGCAGCTGCGCGACGTGCCGCATCGCGAACGACAGCCCGATCACTCCGTCCCGCCGGTCGTCGGTGGCATAGGGCAGCGCCTGCATGACCGCCGCCGGGATCGTCAGCCAGTACGAAGTCGTGTGCATCTGCTGCTCCGGCAGATCCAGCTCGCCGGAACCGACGTTCTCGTTGGTGTAGAACTTGATCTTCTTGAACCCGACGACGCGCGACACGACGTGGACTTCGCCATGAGAGCGGGTCGCTGGTTGCAGGTCGCTGGTCTCGCACGACACCGAGCTGTCGGCCGTCTCCATCCCCTTCTCGAGTCCTAGGTCCCGCGAGCCGCGACCCGCGAAGGTGTCCAGAATCGTGACCTTCGTATACGTGATCGCGTCGGTGTAGTAATCGCAGTCGACCGCGCGGACGTACGCCTTGCGGCCGTCGAAGTCGAGCCGCTCGACCTGGAACAGCTGGCCCTCGAGCAGGTAGATCGCCTTCTCGTGCAGCATGGCCGGGCCGCTGGTGAAGTCGGTTTCGGCGATGACACGCTCGCCCTGCGTCGTGTCGACCACCACAAAATTGTCCGAAGACACCGAGCGCAGGCTGACGGCATCGGCCGGATAGGACTCGTGCGTCCAGTTCCACTGCCCGTCGGCTGCGTGCACGAATCCTTCCTCGGCGAGCACGGCCAGCACGTCCTGCACGTTTTCGCGACCGAAGGTCTCATCGACCGCGAACGGCAGCTCGAACGCGCCGCACTTCACGTGGTCGAGCAGGATGTGCAGGTTGTCTGGGTTGATCAGCGCGTGCTCGGGCGACGCGTCGAAAAAATAGGCAGGGTGGCGGACGATGAACTGATCGATCGGCGCGCTGCTCGCAACGAGCACGGCGGCCGAGCGCGTCGATCGCCGGCCGGCGCGGCCGGCGCGCTGCCAGGTGGCGGCAATCGTCCCGGGATAGCCCGCCATCACCGAGACGTCGAGCGCGCCGATGTCAATCCCCAGCTCGAGGGCGTTGGTCGAGACGACGGCGCGGACGTTGCCGTCGCGCAGGCCGCGCTCGATTTCGCGCCGCCGGTTCGGCAGATAGCCGCCGCGATAGCCGCGGATCACGTCCGACGCGCCGGGCGGACCCTGATACGCGTCCTTGAGATAGGTCGTCAGGATCTCGGTCGCCAGCCGGCTCTGCGCGAACAGGATCAGCTGCAACTTGTTCTTCAGGAACTCGAGCGCGACGCGGCGCGCTTCCGCCAGGTACGACCGGCGGATGCCGAGCTGAGCGTTGACGACCGGCGGATTCACGAACAGGAAGAACTTCTCGCCGCGCGGCGCGCCGCTCCTCTCGACCAGCTCGCAGGCGCGGGCGGTCAGCCCTTCGGCCAGCTCGCGCGGGTTGGCGATCGTCGCCGATGAGCAGATGAACACCGGATCGGATCCATAGTGCCGGCAGATGCGCTGCAGCCGCCGCACGATGTTCGCGAGGTGGCTGCCGAAGACGCCGCGATACGCGTGCAGCTCGTCGATCACCACGAACTTGAGGTTCTCGAACAGCTTCGCCCAGCGTGGATGGTGCGGCAGGATCCCCGAGTGCAGCATGTCGGGGTTGCTCAACACGACATGCGCCTTGCCGCGGATCGCGCGCCGGGCGTCCGACGGCGTGTCGCCGTCGTAGGTGAAGACGGCGATCTCTGGCGTCTGCGGACCGGAGCTTTCACGCCCGGCATGCATGACCAGCTCGGCGAGCGCGTGCAGTTCGGCGAGCTGATCCTGCGCCAGCGCCTTCGTCGGAAACAGATACAGCGCGCGCGTCGTCGGATCCTTCAGGATCGCGTCGAGCACCGGCGCGTTGTAGCAGAGCGTCTTGCCCGAGGCCGTGGGCGTGATCGTAACGACGCTGCGGCCGGCGAGCACGTGCGCGAACGCCTCGGCCTGGTGCGTATACAGCTGGTCGATGCCGCGCGCCGCCAGCGCGGCCCGCAGGCGAGGATCGGTCTCCTCCGGGAACGGGGCGTAACTGGCCGCAACCGCCGGCAGCCGCCGGCTGGTCGTGACGATCGGGTCCGCTTCGTCGGGCCCGCCGGGCCGGACAGACGTCTGGAGCCGGACCAGCGCCTGCTGCAGGAGCTGGTCCTTGTCACCCCAAACAGCGGGCAGTGCGTTCGACGGCATGGAGGTAACCTGCTGGATCCGCAGGAATTGTGGGTGATCCTAGCAGGTGCGGCGATGGCGATCAAGAGGCGAAAGTCTGGAGGCCGACCAGCCGAATCTATTTCGTCGACGCCGGCGCCAGTTTCTCGCGTGCGAACGCGGCGACGATGCCGCTCAAGCCGATCAGGCCGATGAGATTCGGGAACACCTGCAGCGCGTTCATCAGGTCGCCCCACGCCCAGACGACTTCGACCTTCGTCACCGCGCCGAACGGAATCAGCAGGCAGTAGATCCAGCGATATGGCAGCGTCACCTTGCGGCCCAGCAGGTATTCGAAGAACTGCTCGCCGTAGTAGGCCCAGCCGATGAGCGTCGTGTAGCCGAACAGGAACACACAGAACGCGACGATCCAGCCGCCGACGGTCGGCATCACGGCGTTGAAGCCGGCCGCGACAGCGGCGCTGCTGGTCAGTCCGCTGCCGTGCCAAACGCCGGTCAGGAGGATCGTCATCGCGCTGATCGTCGAGGTCACGAACGACACCGTGAAGACCTCGACGACGGCGTTCAGCCCCTGCATCGTCGGCTGCGTGCTCTTCGCGGTGCCGTAGGCCACGGCGGCGGTCCCGTAGCCGGCCTCGTTCGCATAGATGCCACGCGCGATCCCGTAGCGCATCGCGACGAACAGGCCGAACCCGAGCGCCGACCGTGGCGTCAGCGCTTCATGCCACACCAGCGCCAGGGTGGCGGGGATGCGCGAGAGGTTGGCGCCGATCACGATCAGTCCGCCCACGAGATAGAGGCCGACCTTCAGCGGCGACAGCCGCGCGGCGGCGCGGCCGATCGACTGGATGCCTCCGATAATCACGAGCCACGTGAGCACGGCGACCGCGATGCCGATCGCCCATTTCGGGATGCCGAACACACTGTTGACGACGAGCGCGATCGAATTCGGCTGGGTGAACGGGGTCGTCGTCAGCGCCGCGACGGCGGCGACGAGCGCGAACGTCGTGGCGAGGGACGGCGACCGGAGGCCGTCGCGCAGGTAGTACATCGGCCCGGACAGGACGCTGCCGCCGCGCGTCTCGCGGAACTTCAGCCCGAGCGTCGCCTCGGCGAACTTGATCGCCATCGCGAGAAAGCCGTAGACCCAGATCCAGAACAGCGCCCCGGGGCCGCCCGAGACGATGGCGGTGGCGACGCCGGCGATGTTGCCGGTCCCGATCGACGCACCAAGCGCGGTCATGAACGCCTGAAACGGCGTCAGCGCCCCTGTGGCACCGGCGTCGCGCCGAGTGAAGGCCACGCGCCAGGCCTCGCCAAACCGCCGCACCTGCACGAACCTGGTCGCGACGGTCAGCCACACACCCGCCAGCAAGAGGACGCCGACCACCCACGGCATGAAGAGGGCGTCGGCGACGGGCTGAATCATCGGAATGTGGAAATGTGGAAATGTGGGAATGTGGAGATGCGGGGCAGACTACCAGATTTCAGCACATTCCCACATTCCCACATCTCCACATTTCCAAATCTACAGATTGCTTTTCCCCTGGCAGCCGTCAACCGTGATCGAGGCTCCCGAGATCCACGAGGCGCGTGTCGAGGCCAGGAAGGCGACGACCATGCCGACTTCCTCGGGACGGCCGAAGCGGCCGAACGGCAGATCGCGCTTAAGCATTTCGGCGATCGCGGCGGGATCTGACTGCTGGCGCTTGTGCCAGGAGCCGCCGGGAAAGAGGATCGATCCGGGGGCAACGCTGTTGACGCGGATATTGGCGGGGGCGAGCTGCTGCGCGAGCGCTTTGGCGAGCGACGTTTCGGCGGCCTTGACCGCGTTGTAGGTCATGCGGCCTCCCGACTCGCGTCCCCAGATCGAAGTGATCATGATGATCGCGCCGCCGCCGCGTGCCTTCATGTGGGGCACGGCGAGGCGCGAGGCGCGAATCGCCGGGAACAGCGTCTCGTCGAACGCCGCCTGCCACTCGGCGTCGCTCGTGCCGAGCAGATCCGACCCGGCGGCCCTGCCGACGTTGTTGACGAGGATATCGAGACCGCCGAACGCGTCGACGGCGCGGGCGACGACCAGCTCGATCCCGGCGGCCGTGGTGACGTCAGCCTGCACGGCCGCGATCATGTTCGGCCGGCGCGCCGCCGCCTCGACCTCGAGCGCCGCCTCGGCGAGCGTCTCGGCGCCGCGCGCGCAGATCACGACGCGGCAGCCTTCGGCGACGAGTGCCCGCGCGCTGGCCAGCCCGAGGCCACGGCTCGAGCCGGTCACCACCGCCACTTTGTCGGTAAGTCCCAGGTCCATTGATTGGCGCTCGGGGCCGCCGCTACGCGGCGGTGCCCTCCGGCCCCTCGCTCAGGCTCGCTCCATTACGCGGCCGCCAGGCGCGCCGCTCCATTCCGCGCGCAGTCATACGATCTCACTCGTCAAAGCCCGCGCTTAGGGCGCGCAGTCGCACGATCTTACTCGCCCACGCCGTGGCCGCCGCCGGTCAGATCGTTGAGGCGCCAGTCCATCGGCAGGAAGGTCATCTTCCAGGCGTTGGTGCGGACGAACTCCTTCTCGGAGGGGAGCAGCGACGGCATCAGGAACGCGACCACGGCGCGCTCGACCGGCGAGCGCGCGGCGAACGCGGCGTCGCCCTTGTCGTAGCCGGCGATGAAGGCGGCGTCGTGCCAGCTGATGATCGGCGACACCGCAATCGTGCCGGCCACTCGGTCGAGGCGGTACATGTGCGCGTTCTGCACGAACTCCGTCTGGATGTCGGCGAGCTGCCCGTCAAGCCGTTCGGCGGTGTAGGCCTCGCTACGCAGCCGGCCGCCGCCGATCGCGCCGCGCCCGAGCGCGAAGTAGACGCGCGGCTCCTTGAACTCCGGCAGGATCGTCTTCTCGATCTGATCCAAGGTAACCGTGCGGCCGGCGGCGCGCCAGGTCGCCTTGTCGAACGCCCCTGGAATGTCTGCGATCGTGCCGTGCAGCGGATAGTGGTTGATCACCGTTTCCAGCACGAACGCGTTGTAGGCGTCGAGCCAGAACGCCGTCTGCTGTTTCGGCGGCCATCCTCGATAGGTCGCGTCGGGAACGTTGAGCGACGCCACGTAGCGATCGAGCCGGCCGCGATCGGCCTTCAGCGCGCGGTAGTAGACGAGCCCGTCGCGGACGTCGACATCGAGGATCTGGTCGAACGGCCGGTGCAACGGATCGGCGCCGGCGGCGGGCGTGAACTGCTGAGCCGGAAGCAACGCTGCGATCGCGCAGGCAAGCAGGATCCGCATCCGTCGATCATACTCTCGGCGGCGCCGAGCCTACGCGCGGGCGATCAGGAAGTCGGCGAGGGCGCGCGAGAACGTGTCGGGCTGCTCGAGGTTCGAGAGATGGCCGGCGTGCGGCACGACGGTCAGCGTCGCGCGCGGGATCGCGCGCTGCATCGCGTCGGCGTCGGCCACGGAAGTGATCGCGTCCTCCTTCCCGACCAGCACGAGCGTCCCGCAGGAGATATGCGGCAGGTCGGCGGTCGAGTCGGGGCGATCCATCATCGCGAGAATTGCGGCGTCGATGCCGGCGGGATCGGCGCCTGCGATCGTGTCCCGCACCTGCGCCACGAGCGCGGCGTCCGCGCCGCTCGAGAGCAGTCGCGGCAGCATCTCATCGGCCACCGCGGCCGGCCCGCTGCGTGCCAGCAGCTCGCGCATGCGCACGCGTCCGTCGCGTCCCGCCGGGGTATCGGCCTGGGCGCGCGTGTCCGCGAGCACCAGCCCCGAGAACCGCGCCGACAGCGCCCGATGCAGTGCGAACGCCACGTAGCCCCCCATCGACAACCCGGCGATCACCGCGGCATCGATCTCGAGCGCGTCCATCAGCCCGCCGACGGCCGCGGCGTAAGCATCGAGCCCGCGGCGTCCGCCATCCAGGAAACCGGCGCTGCGGCCGAAGCCCGGAAAGTCGGGCGCGATGAATCGCCATCCGTCCGGGACGCGGGCAAGCTGCGGCAGCCACATGCTCGAGTGCAGCGGAAACGCATGCAGCAGGACGACCGGCCAACCCGCACCCGCTTCGATCCAGGCGATCCGGCCGCCTGGTGTCTCGAGCTCTCTCTCGCGAACCATTGGGGTATCTGCCTTTCGGGGTGCTAAGGGTGCTAAAGGAGCCAAGGGGGCTAAGGGTGCCGGGTGCTAAGGGCGCTAAAGGGGCCAAGGGTGCCGGGTGCGAAGGGTGCTGGTGTGCTCTACACACTGTCGGATTCTTGGCCCCGCACCATGGCACCGTTAGCACCCTTCGCACCAGCACCCTTCGCACTTTTGGCCCCTTTAGCCCCTTTGGCTCCCTCGTCTGGCCCCCTGTGGCTCCCTCGTCTGGCCCTTTCTCTAACGTTTCACCGTCCTGATCTCAAACACCCGTGGCCAGAGCTTGCCGGTCACGAAAAGACGATCGCCGGCCGCGTCGTAGGCGATTCCGTTCAGGACGTCGACGCCGCTGTGCTCGGCCGGCGACAGCAGGCCGGACAAGTCGATCCAGCCGGTCACGCGACCGTCCTTCGGCGAGATCCGCGCGATCCGATCGGTCTGCCAGATGTTGGCGTAGATCTCCCCTTTCACGAACTCGAGCTCGTTCAGATGCTCGACCGGCCCGTTGGCGTCGCGCACCGTGATGCGGCCGCTTTCCTTCAGCGTGGCGGGATCGAGGAACCGCAGCTGGGCGGTGCCGTCGCTCATGATCAAACGCGTGTCGTCGTGCGTCAGGCCCCATCCCTCCCCGGCATAGCTCCAGCGTTTCGTCTGGTCGAACGTCTGCAGGTCGTAGACGAAGCCGACCTCCGATTGCCAGGTGAGCTGAACGATCTGTCCTTTCCAGTCGGTGATCCCCTCGCCGAAATACTCCGGCGCGAGCGGCTTGGTCTGCAGCACTTCGCCGGTCTCGATCTTCACCCTGCGGATCCCGGAGCGGCCGTTCAGCCCGGTCCCCTCGTAGAACACTCCGTCGCGCACAATCAGGCCCTGGGTAAAGGCGTTGTGATCGTGCGGATACGAACGGACGACGGTATAGCCGTAGGTCGGTAGGGGACCGCCGCCGGATCGCTGGGCCGAGAAGAAGCCGATGGCCGCCATTGTGAGGACGAGTGCTCCTTTCATTTTGCTAGCATAAGCCACGGGCGCACGGCCCCCACCAAACCACGTCAAGACTACGGACGAACACGAACACATGCGGATGAAGAGCCGACTCGTCTTTGCCACGCTTCTCGCCGCCGCGGGAGCGGCCGGCTCGCGCCATCTCTCGGCCCAGTCCGCCGCCGGACCGCGGATCACGGTCGCGTTCGCCGCCGGTGCGCATGCCGAGCCGATCACCGGGATGGTCTATGTCGCGATCAGCGCCGACAATCGCACGCCACCGATTCAGCAGACCGATCCGGACGGTGTGCCGCTCTTCTCGAAGTACGTGGAGCAGCTGAAGGCCGGCACACCGGTGGCGTTCGACAGCGGCTACCGCGGCCATCCGCTGGCGAGCCTTCGCGACATCCCCGCCGGCGACTACTGGATCCAGCCGTTCGTGAACGTCTACACGCGGTTCCCGCGGGCCGACGGTCACACGATCTGGATGCACATGGACCAGTGGGAAGGACAGAACTGGAAGCGCTCGCCGGGCAACCTGTACGGCGATCCGGTCAAACTCCACCTCGATCCGTCATCGTCGACGCCGATCGCGCTGGTCGCCGACAAGACGATCGCCCCGATCACGCCGCCGGCCGACACCGCCATGGTGAAGCGGATCAAGATCCAGAGTCAGATCCTGACCAAGTGGTGGGGACAGCCGATCTTCCTGGGGGCGACCGTGCTGCTGCCCAAGGACTACGACCGGCATCCCGACGTCCACTATCCGGTGAACTACATTCAAGGGCATTTCTCGCTCGGCGCGCCCAACGGCTACGGACGCGGCGGCGACTTCGACCGCGCGTGGATGGCCGACGACAGTCCGCGGTTCATCGACGTGACGCTGCAGCACCCGTCGCCGTACTACGACGATTCCTATGGGGTCAATTCGGAGAACAACGGCCCATACGGCGACGCGATCATCCAGGAGCTGATACCGGCCGTGGAAACGCAGTTCCGCGTGATCCGGCAGCCGTGGGCGCGGATGCTCTCGGGGGGCTCGACCGGCGGCTGGATCGCGGCCGCGCACCAGATCTTCTACCCGGATTTCTACGGCGGCTCGTTCGCCAGTTGTCCCGACTCGGTCGATTTCAACTACCACCAGATCGTCAACGTCTACAAGGACGACAACGCCTACTATCTCGATCGCGGCTGGCTGAAGATCGATCGGCCGTCGGAGCGCCGGCCGGACGGCACCGTCGTGATGACGATGAAGGGGGAGAACGACTACGAGCTGACCGTCGGCGACCGATCGCGCAGCGGCGGACAGTGGGACATCTGGGAGGCCACCTACTCACCGGTCGGGGCGGATGGCTACCCGATGCGCATCTGGAACAAGGAAACCGGCGTCATCGATCATCGCGTGGCCGAGAAGTGGAAGACGTACGATCTCCTCGACGTGCTGAAGACGAACTGGGCGTCGCTCGGGCCGAAAATCGGCCACAAGCTCAACGTCTACGTCGGCGACATGGATTCCTACTACCTGAACGACGCCGTCGAGAATCTCAACGCGTTCTGGCAGAAGAACGGAAACCCCGGCGAGATGGGTGAGATCGTCTTCCAGCGGCGGGCGCCGCACTGCTGGGGCCCGCGCGGCGCCGAACTCCTCGGAAAAATGGCCGCCCAGATCGACAAGTACGCGCCGGCGGGCGCCGACAAAACGAGCTGGCGCTATCGGTAGTGTGGAAATTCCAGCTCACTTCTTCCGCGACGCGGAGAAGGTGCCTGCCATCGCGCCGCCGCCGATGTCGACGGTTCCCTTGAGGCTGCCGTCGGGCTGCAGGACGCCACTGTAGACCGCGGCGAGGGCGTTCCCCTCGATGTTCATCGAGACCGTGAGCGTCACCGCGGTGCCGGTGATCTCGCCGGTCAGCGGAAACTTGCCGTATTGCTGGCTGACGTACTCGCCGGTGAGCTTGTTGCCGTCCTGCTTGAGCGAGAAGGTCGGCGTCGCGGTGATCGTGTCGAGTTGCAGCGATGCGTTCCAGTCGCCCGACAGGTCGACCTTCCCGGCCGGCTCTTTCGTGTCCTTGGCTTTCGTGGCTGTCCAGTCGCCCGCCGGACTCCCGCCGGCCGTCATCGTGCCCTTCGCCGAATCGCCGTCGACCGTGCCGGTCATCTCGACCGGGATCGCCTGCCCGTTGGCGCTGTAGTTGAACCAGACCGACAGCGACTTGCCTTTGATCTCCGCCTCGAGAGGGCTCGATCCCTCCTGCGAAGTGATGGTCCCGCTCAGTTTCTCGCCGTCCTTCTGCAGCTTCAGCGTCGCCGGAATGACGCCCTGCTGCGTGTTGAACGACGCGTTCCAGGTTCCAACCGGGTCGGCGGAGGCCGCGGGGGTCTGCGCGGCAGCGCCCGCGACCGTCAGGGCCAGTACCGCGGCGCACGCGAACAACTTCGTCATCATGAAAGCCTCTCCGCGGATGATAATAGCCGCAAATTTCAGTGGAGGTCTCGCGTGAAAAAAATTGTGGCTCTTGCGCTCGTTCTGACGGCCGGGGCGTTCGGCGCCGGCTACGCGACTGCCGCCGCGGCGGCGGTCAAAACCTACCAGGTCACCGGCCCGGTCATCGAAGCCCGGTCCGACGCCATCGTGGTGAAGAAAGGCACGGACAACTGGGAAATCGCCCGCGACGCCACGACCAAGCTCACCGGCAGTGAGCCCAAAGCCGGAGACAAGGTGACGGTGACCTACCGGATGACCGCAACCGGCATCGAGGCGAAGCCCGCAGCGGCCAAAGCGCCCGCGAAAAAGAAGTAGGGCGGAGGGAGGGGCGGGAAGCGGCTAAGGGTGCTAAGGGTGCTAAGGGCGGGTGAAGGGGCCAAGGGGGCCAAAGGCGCCAAAGGTGCTAAGGGTGCTGGTGCCAAGGGTGCGAAGAGTGCCAAAGGGGGCAGGTGCCGGGGGTGCACTCTTGGCACCGGCACCTTCAGCACCCTAGCACTCTTTGCACCAGCACCCTTGGCACCTTTGGCGCCCTTAGCACCCTTGGCACCTTCAGCGCCCCCGCTCACCCCCCGCTATCTCTCCCCCAGCCACCTGTCCTGCGCCACCTGCACCGGCTTGCTGAACTTCTTCCCCCCGACGTCGAGCGTCACGACATACGTGCCGGGCTCGACGGCGGCGGCGCCGCCGCGGCCGCCACCGAAGCCGGCCGGCGCCGGCGCCGGCTGTGGCGCCAGGTTCCACATCACGCGGTTGATGCCCGCGGTCTTCGGACCATCGAGTGTTCTGATGACGCGGCCGTTGACGTCGGCGATCGTGATCTTGACGTCGCCCGCCGCGGCCGACTTCAGGTAGTAGTTGATGGCCGCACCGCGCGGCGCGTTCTCGCCGATGAACACCTTCTGCCCGCCCACCTGCTGGTTGTTCTGTTGATCGTTGACCCAGGCGACCGCCGGACGGATGTCGAACAGCGTCGCATCCGATTCCCGCACCGCCGGCGTCAGTTGCTGCAGCGGGGAAATGTCGTCGGCAATCCACACGCTGCGACCGTGCGAGGCCACGATCAGGTCGTTCTCGCGCGGATGGACGAGAATGTCGTCGGTACGCACGGTCGGATAGCCGTTCATGAACCGCTGCCAGCTCTTGCCGGCGTCGAGCGACAGGAACAGTCCGAACTCGGTCCCCACGTAGAGCAGATCCTTGTTCTTCGGATCCTCGCGGATGACCTGCACGTTGCCGTACTGCGGCAGGCCGCCGCCGAGACTCTGGAACGTCTTGCCGAAATCGTGCGTGACGAACGCATAGGGCTTCAGGTCATCGCTGCGATGTCCGTCGACCGCCACATACGCCGTGGCCTGATCGAAGTGCGATGCGTCTATACGCGAGATCCAGTACCAGTTGTCCTTCGGGAGTCCCGGTATGTTCTTTCCCACCTCGGTAAACGTCAGACCGCCGTCCCGGCTCACCTGCAGGTTGCCATCGTCGGTTCCGGCCCAGACGACGCCTGGCATCACCGGCGACTCCGAAATGCTGATGATCGTGCTGTAGGCCACCACACCGTCGTTTTTCGAGAGCTGTGAGTAGTTGCCGGGCACTTCCATGACCGGCACCTTGTCGCGATCGACGTTCTTCGTGAGGTCCTCACTCGCGACCCACGTGTCGCCCTGGTTGTACGACTTGAACAGCCGGTTGCCGCCCAGCCACACGATCTTCGGATTGTGCGGCGACATGATCACCGGCGTGTTCCAGTTGAAACGGTAGACGTCACCCTGCGCAGCGTTCAACACGTTGGGCGGACCGCCGCGCCCGCCGAATCCGCCGGCGCCGCCAACCTGCACGGGAGGCGCCGCGGGTGTCCCCGGAACCGCACCCGACTGCGCTTCCGGCGTCGCGGCGGCGGCCGTCGGCGCGGCGGCAGCCGTCGGCGCGTTGCCGCCCCGCCCGCGTCCGCCGCGTCCGCCGGGAGCGACCGGACGGATGCTCCGTCCGCGTCCTCCCTCTGCGAGGTTGTAGCGGTTCGTCGCACCGTCCTGCGACTCGGTGATGACGATGTTGTAGTCGGTCGGATCGACGGCCGTATAGAAACCGTCACCGCCGCCGATGCCGAACCAGTGCGAGTTCATGATCCCGCCGCGGCCGCGCACCGCGCTTGGACCGCCCCAGCTGCCGTTGTCCTGCAGCCCGATATAGACGTAGTAGGGATGGCGCATGTCGGCGGTGACGACATACGCAAGGGCGGTGGCCATGGTGTTGACGAAGTCCCAGGTCTTCCCCTGATCCCAGCTGACGTCGAGGCCGCCGTCGTTTCCTTCCATGATGTGCCTGGAGTTCTTCGGATCGATCCAGATCGCATGCTGATCGACGTGGCCCGGCTCGCCGTAGCCGCCGGCCTCGTCGAGCGTCGCGAACGTCCTGCCGCCGTCGAGCGATTTGGCAACCGGCAGGCCGGCGACATAAATGATCTTGTCGTTCGAGGGATCGACGCGGAGCTGGCTGAAGTACATCGGACGCGAGTTGCAGTTGCTCAGGAGCGTCCACGTCTTTCCCTTGTCGTCCGAGCGGAGCACGCCGCCGGTCTTGGGATCGAGCGTCGGCGGCACGCGCGGCTCGCTCGGTGCGGCCGGCGGCTGCTGTCCGAATCCGCCGCGGCCGATCGGCCAGCCCTTGCCAGGCCCGGCGGTGTTGCACCAGTCGAACTGATTTCCACGGCCGCCCCCGCCTCCGCCTGCGACGGGAGCTTGCGCTGGCGCCGCAGCCTGTGGCGCGGCGCCGCCCCGCTGTCCTCGACCGGGGGGCGCCCCTGGCTGGCCAGGCTGTGGAACGGCGGCCGCTCCCGCCGGAGTCGCTTCACTCGCTGCCGCGAGATCGTCCCCCGGACCAGTGCGAATCGGCTTGCCGACGTCGCCCGCTTCGATCTGCGCGTAGACGACGTTGGGATTCGAACGCGAGACGTCGAGCGCAATGCGGCCGTAGGTGCCCGGCGGCAGGCCGTTGCCGGTCAGCCGCGTCCACGACTTGCCGGCGTCGGCCGACTTCCAGAGACCGCTGCTCGAGCCGCCGCCGTTGAAGCAGCACCCCTGCCGGCGGCGCTGATAGCTGGCCGCGTAGACGACGTTGCTGTTCGACGGATCGAGCGCGAGGTCGGTGAAGCCGGTGTCCTGGTCGATGAACTTGACGAGGGCCCACGTCTTGCCGCCGTCGGTCGTCTTGTAGACGCCGCGCTCCTTGTTGGGACCGAAGAGGTGGCCGATCGCGGCGACGTAGACCGTGTCGGGATTCCTGGGATCGATCACGATGCGCGCGATCGACTGCGTCTCCTTCAAGCCGACATTCGTGAAGGTCTTGCCGCCGTCGGTCGTCTTGTAGATGCCGTCGCCGAACGACGAGGTCTGCCGGTTGTTCGACTCGCCGGTCCCGATGTAGACGATGTTGGGATCGCGCGGATGAATCGCGATGTCGCCGATCGAGGCGGTGCCCGAGGTCTGGAACACCGGCTCGAAGGTGACGCCGTTGTTGTCCGACTTGAACACGCCCCCGACCGCATAGCCGAGGTAGATGACGTTCGGATCCGACTCGGAGACCGCGATGTCGTCGATCCGGCCACCCATGCTTGCCGGACCGATCGAGCGGAACCGGAAGCTGCGCAGGATCGGGTCATCCGACTGATTGATGGCCGGCGGAGCCGCCGCGGCTGCCGGCGCCGTCTGCACGGCGGCGGCCTGCGGCGTCTGCGCGGCGGCCTGCGGTGCCTGCGCCGAGGGCCGCACGGCGAAGCCGGAAATCCCGAACGCTGCCAGCGCCAGCGCGAGCGATGCGCCGCGAGTTAAACGGTTGGTATGCACTGTCATAGGAGGCCTTTGTCCGAAACCATCACGACTATATCGTGTCAACTACGACCAGTCGTCGCTGGTTGCTTACCCGACGTGACGTCCGGGACCGGGTCGGGATTCTGCTAGGATTCGCAGGCGGGGTCCCTGAGTGTCCAGACTGACGAAACGCTTCTCGATCGCGGTGTCTTTGGTCGTCACGTTCGCGGCGTTCCCGACATCGTGTATCCACCATCCGGCCCAGTCCGCGCCGGCCGCGCCGCCCGCCGCAGGATCCGCATCGACGCCGGCCCCCACCGCCGACACCGCACCCGTTGCCGCGCCGGCAAAAACAGGCCTGCCGGATCGCTTGACCGATGCGCAGTTCTGGGAGCTTTCGCAGAGTCTGTCGGAGCCGAACGGCAGCTTCCGATCCGACAATCTGCTCTCCAACGAGGTCTGGCTGCAGTATGTGATCCCGGATCTGGTCGGTTACAACCATCCCGGACGCGTCTACATGGGCGTCGGACCGGAACAGAACTTCACCTACATCACCGCCCTCAAGCCCGCGATGGTGTTCATCGTCGACGTCCGCCGCGGCAATCTCGATCTGCATCTCATGTACAAGGCGCTGTTCGATCTGTCGAGCGATCGCGGCGAGTTCCTCTCGAAGCTGTTCTCGCGGCCGCGCCCGGACGGGCTGACGAAGGACGCGAGCGCCGAGGATCTGTTCCGCGCCTTCTCCGCGTCTCCGGTCATCCCGGCGGAGGAACCGCTGCCGCCGCTGTTCGAGGCGAACTTCAACGCGATCATCGACGACCTGAAGGTGAAGCACCACCTGCCGCTGCTCGACGAGGATGTGACGGGCATCAGGTACGTCTACGAGTATTTCGGGCACTACGGCTCAGAGCTGACCTACTGGATGTCGGGCGGTTTCGGCGGCCGCGGCGGCGGCTTCCGCAACTCTCCGACCTATGGCGATCTGATGGTCGCTACCGACGGGAGCGGCGTCCTGCGCAGCTATCTGGCCACTGACGAGAACTGGAGCGTGCTGAAGGCGCTCGAAACGAAGAATCTGCTCGTGCCGATCGTCGGCAATTTCGCCGGTCCGAAGGCGCTCCGGTCGGTCGGCGCCTGGCTGCGGCAGCGCCACGCGACGGTATCGGCGTTCTACCTGTCGAACGTCGAGCAGTACCTGAACATGGACGGCATCTGGATGGACTTCTGCCGCAACTCGCTGGAACTGCCGATCGACGACGACAGCCAGTTCATCCGATCGTATCGGGGCGGCGGTGGCTACGGCGGCGGTGGCTTCGGCGGCGGCAGCCTGAGCCAGGGGATCTTCCCGATGGCCGCCGACCTCAAGCAGTGCGCCGGCGCGGTGCACTGAGACTCGCTGCCCTCCGCGCTAGATGCCCGCGGCGTTCGCCTTCGCCACCAGCCCGTCGAGCTCTTTCCGAAGCGTCTGATACCGTTCGATCGCGTCGCGACCGATCTGCTGGTCGACACCGCTCGTCATGCCTGCCAGGTATTGCACCTGCGACTGCAGGCCGGGCTTGTTGTAGCGGACGCCCTCGGGCATGCTGACGATCGCGTCGTAGATCGTCTTCGCGGCTGACGCCTTGGCGGCGTCGGGACTGGCGAGCGCACCGCGGACGCGAGTCAGGAGCTGCGCCACGGCGCCCGACAGCTCGCGCACGCGGACGTTGTGATCGAACTGCTCCTTCAGGTCCGCGCCCGTCACCCCTTCGGCGGCGATGCGCGGATCGATCAGCACGGTGAACGCCTGTGTCTCGCTGACGTCGCCGGCCTTCAGCCGCACCTGATAGCTCCCGGGCGGCAGCGTCAGGCCCGCCGCGTTCCGCACGTCCCAGGCGACGCGATTCATGCCGGCGTCCTTCGTCACACGCGGCGGCGGGATGCCGCGGCCGCGGCCACCGCCGGCCTCGGGATCGAAGTTCCCTTCAGCGCCGGCCGCGGCGTCCGCGCCTGCCCCGGCGCCACGGCCGCCCCGACCACCGCGTCCGCCGCCGATCGGCGTTTCGCTGCTATAGCTGTTGACGACGGCGCCGGCGGCATCGAGGATTTCGAGCGTCACCGCGCCGGACGCCGGCGCCGGCAGGTAGTACTCGAACTGCGGTGCGAGCGTCTGCGGGCTGATGCGGGTACGGTAGCCGGGACGCGGCTCGAAGAGATGCACGGCCGTCGTCGTCACCTGCGGCGTCAGCTGGTGCAGCGCGCTGAGGTCGTCGAGCATCCAGAACGCGCGTCCCTGCGTCGCGACGACGAGCGCCTTGTGGTGCACCTTGATGTCGGCGATCGGCACCTGCGGCAGGTTGAGATTGAACGGCTGCCAGTGGCCGCCGTTGTCGAACGAGACGTAGATGCCGAACTCGGTGCCGGCATAGAGCAGCCCTTCGCGGTCGGGGTCCTCGCGGACGACGCGGGTCGGGGTGTCGGCGGGAATGCCGTTGGTACCGTCGGTCAGGCGTGTCCAGGTCTTGCCGTAGTCGTCGGTGCGGTAGAGATACGGCGCATAGTCGCCGAGCAGGTAGCGGTACACCGCGAAATACGCCGAGCCCTTGCGGTGCGGCGAGACGTCGATGTACTGGACGCGGCCGCCAGGCTGCAGGTCCTTCGGCGTGACGTTCGTCCAGGTGCGGCCGTTGTCGCGCGTCACGAAGAACGGTCCGTCGTTCGAGCCGGTCCAGATGACGCCGCGCTCGAGCGGCGACTCGAGGATCGCGTAGAGCGTGCTGTAGAACTCCTCGCCGGTGACGTCGCGCGTAATCGGCTCGCCGCTGACCCCCTGGCAGCAGTCGGGATGCGCCGTGAGATCGGGCGAGATCCGCTCCCAGCTGACCCCCTTGTCGCGCGAGCGATGAAGGTACTGCGAACCGTAGTAGAGCACCTCGGGATCGTGCGGCGACGTCGCCATCGGCGAGACGCGCTGGAAACGGTAGATTAGATCGCTGGCCGGGTTCCCGTAGAGCGACTGCGCGCCCACCCAGTAGTTCTTCTCCTGTCCCGTCTTCAGATCCATCACGCCGTACTGCCCCTTGCACGAGCCGTAGACGATCTCGGGGTTCTTCGGATGCGGCATGATCGGTCCGGTTTCGCAGCCGGGGCCGGCGCGCCAGTCGCCCAGGTTGTAGGGCTCGGCCACGCTCGAGATGATCACGGTGTCGTCATCCTGCTGCGCGCCATACAGCTTGTAGGGAAACCCCTCGTCGAGCCAGACGCCGTAGAACTCGCCGGTCGGCTGGTTCATCTGCGTCGACCAGGTGCGGCCGCCGTCGAACGACACGTTGGCGCCGCCGTCGTTCGCCTGGATCATCGTCTTGCCGTCGTTGGGGTTGATCCAGATGTCGTGCTGATCGCTGTGCGGCGTCCGCATCGGACTGAACGTCCGGCCGCCGTCGACGGACTTGTAGAAGTTCTCGGCGCCCGTGTAGAGGACGTCGGCGTTGGTCGGATCGACGCCCAGCGTGTCGTAGTAGAACGGCCGCTGGATCATGCCGGAGGCTGCGGACGCAGGCTGCACGTCCATCTTCTTCCACGTCTGGCCGGCGTCGTCGGAGCGATAGAGGCCCCCGCCCGGCTTCGCCTCGATCAGCGCGTAGACGCGAGCCGGGTCCGCGGCGCTGACGCCGATGTTCCCCTTGCCGATCAGATCGGCCGGCAGGCCCCCGGTGATCTTCGTGAAGTGCTCGCCGCCGTCGGCCGACCGGTAGAGACCGCCTTCCCGGCCGCCGCTGATGATCGTCCACGGCTTCCGCTGCAGTCGCGACATCCAGACGAAGACGACACTGGGGTTGCCGGGCTGCAGCTCGACGTCCATGGCCCCGACGCCGTCGCTGATGTAGAGCACCTTGCGCCACGTCTTCCCGCCGTCGGTGGTCTTGAAGACGCCGCGCTCGGCGTTGTCCCTGAACGCGTCACCCTGCGCCGCGACCCACACCGTGTTCGGGTCGGAGGGATGGATACGAATGCCGCCAATCTGCCCGCTGTCCTTGAGACCGGCGAACGTCCACGTCTTCCCTTCGTCGATCGACTTGTAGATGCCGCGCCCCGTCGACACGTTGCTGCGCACGTCGTCGGATCCGGTACCGAGATAGATGACTCGCGGATCGGAGAGCGCGACGTCGACAGCGCCGGTCGAGCCGAGCGGGACCTGGCCATCGGTGAGCGGCTGCCAGCTCTGGCCGCCGTCGGTCGTCCGGAACAGTCCGCCGCTCGCCACGCCCATGTAGAACGTCTTCGGCTGGGAGGGCACACCGGTCACCGTCGTGACACGGCCGCCGCGTGAAGGGCCGACGAGGCGGTATTGGAGGCCCTTGAAGAGCGCCGGATCGACCGCCGCCATCTGCGGCGCCGTAGCGGGCTTGGCGGCGCGGGTGGCGGGCTGCGTGGCCCGTGACGCGGGTTGTGGGGCACGCGTCGCAGGAGCCTGCGCGGTCGCGAGCGCGGTGGCGCAAACGACGGCAGCACCCACGAGAAATCTCGAGCGATGTCGCATCCGTCCACTGTACCGCACCAACGCGAGGCGATAGTAGTCGGGCCGACTAGAAGCCGCCGTGGCGAGTGAACGCGGACCTGAGTTACGGCTTTTCCGACACCTTCAGCAGCTCGACGAGATAGTCCTTCCACACCGCCGCCAGCGTATGCGTGCCGTGGCCGGCCGTCTTGTCGCTGAACGCAATCATGATGGCGCGCCCCTTGGGCACTCGCGTGATCTCTTTCTCGAGCACGCCGATCTCCGGCGGGTTGACCAAATCGTCGGCGGAGTTCACCGCGAACAGCGGCGCCGTGATCTTTTCGAGATTCGGGCCCGGGTCGTAGTCGAACGAGGCCTCGAGCGCATAGAGCTGGTCGTTGGCGTCGTTGTTCCTGACCCAGTTGGCGACGTAGGCGTCGATTTCTCGATCGGCCTGGGCGAGCGTCGGCGCGCTCCGGGAACGGATCGCCGGATTGCTGCTCACCAGCCACAGCATCTCGGCCGCGGTGCGGGCGCTTGGCGGCTGCGTCGTGTAGTCGCCTCCCTGCCACGCCGGATCGTTCCTGATCGCGTCGATGACGACGCGCCGCCAGACCCGATTGCGGCCGGAGATCTGGCCCGGCACGCTGGCGAGCGGCATCAGCGCGTCCATGAAGTCGGGCCAGCGCTCGCCCCAGAGCCACGTGTGCATGCCGCCCATCGACGTGCCCATCACGAGTCGCAGGTGATTCACGCCGAGGCCTCGGGTGAGCAGCGCGTGCTCCGCGGTCAGCATGTCCTGGTAGCCGAATTTCGGGAATTTCGCGCGCCGCCCGTCGCTCGGCTTGCTCGACTTGCCATGGCCGATGTCGTCGGGAAGGATGACGTAGAACTTCGTCGCGTCGAGCGGCTGGCCGGGCATGAACAGCTCGCCGGCGAACCCGCGCCCGACGAACTGCGCGCCGGTCCCGCCCGTGCCGTGCATGATCAGCACCGCGTTGGTGACAACGCCCTGGGCGTTCTTCTTCGGGGTGCCGAACGTACGGTAGTGAATCCGCAGCTCCGGAAGGGTCTCACCCGAGTTGAACGTGAAATCCTTGATGACGAAGTCCGACTCGGTCATCGGCGGCGCCTGGAACTGCGCGCGTCCGCCACCCGCCTGCAACACCAGAGACAGCGCCACGGCCTGAAACAGCATCAGTCGATACTCCTGTGAGCTACCACAGTCCAACTTTCCCCGTCACCGAGGCGCGCAGCTTCGCCGGATCGAAGCCGACGCCCTGCTTGAACACCGTCTCGACCTTCCGCACGTCGCCGATCGTCGTCGACGGATTGCCCCCGATGACGACGAGGTCCGCCTGCTTGCCGACCGCAATCGAGCCGATGCGCGCCTCGCGGCCGAGATACGTCGCGCCGTTGAGCGTGCCGATCCGGATCGCTTCGAGCGGCATGAAGCCGGCCTCGACGAGCAGCTCGAGCTGGCGCTCGTTCGAGTAGCCGGGAACGACGCCGCCACCGCCGGTCGGATCGGTGCCGGCGATGAGCATGCCGCCAGCGCGGACGAAGGCGCGCTCGAGCGCCATCCCCTTTGGGAAGAGCGTCGCGTAGAGCGACTGCGGATTCTGCGCGGTCCGCGCGTAGTTCGCCTCGAACTGCTGCTTCAGTTCCGGCAGCAGGACGTCGAGACCCGGCGGCAGCGGCCGGCCCGGGGTGAACGTCTCGAAGACCGTCAGCGTCGAAGTGAGCGCCACATGCTTGTCGACGAGCTTCTGCACCAGCGCCTTGAACGGGGCGCCGTTCTCGTCCAGCGCCGCGATCGTCCGCTGACCAACCGCCTGTCCGGGACAGACATCGGGTTGCTTGTCGGCCACGAAGTCGGTCGCGGCCATGAAGCCGTGCTCCAGATTGTCGATGCCGAGATCCGCGGCTTCCGAGTACGTCACCGAGCAGAGATGCCCGGTGATCTTCATGCTCCGCTTGTGCGCTTCTTCGATCGACGCCTTCAGCTCGTCGCGTGTGATCTGCATGTAGGCCTTGAACGACGTCGATCCCATGTCGGCCCAGTAGGCCACCTGCTTTCGCGCGTCTTCGGCATCCTTCAGCGGGTGCATCTGCAGCATCCCCTGCGGTCCGTTGAGGTACGGTGCAGTCGCGTCGATCGACGGACCTGCCTGGGTGCCGGCGTCGATCTGCCGCTTCAGCTCGATGTCCATCACGCCATTCGTGTTGCCCGCCGTCCGCATCGACGTCACGCCGCCGGCCAGATACAGGCGCGCGAAGCTCAGCCCGAGCTGGCCGTAGACACCAGGACCGGTTGGATAGTAGGTGTGCTCGTGCACCATGACGAGCCCCGGTATCACCGACTTGCCGGTGAGATCGATCGTCGTCGCGCCGTCGGGCGCCTTGACGCGAGCCGTGTCGCCGATCTCGGCGATGTTGCCGCCGCGGATGACGATCGTCTGATCGTCCCTGGCCGGCGCGCCGGTGCCGTCGATGACGCGGACGTGCGTCAGCGCGACGCCGGGAGCGTCGACCGTGATGAAGCCGCGGACGGTCGTGGAAAACTGTCCGGTCTGTGCGGCCGGCAGGATGACGATCGCCGCTGCCAGCGCGACCGCCAGCGCGGCGGTGCGCGGCGTCGAGGCCAGGGCCACGGCCGGCCCCAGCAGTCGAGTCTGAATCCGCATGCGCGGGATGTTAACGTAAAAGGATGTGCCGCAACATCCGGCCGCTCTTCAATTTCGAACCGCCCGTCACCGAGGATGAAGTACGGGGGGCGTCGCTGCAGTTCGTGCGCAAGATCAGCGGCTTCAGCAAGCCGTCGAGAGCCAATGAAGAGGCGTTCACCCGCGCCGTGGACGAAGTGGCGGCGGCGGCACGGACGCTCGTCGACTCGTTGACCACGTCAGCCGCTCCTCGCGATCGCGCGGTGGAGGCGGAGAAGGCGAAGTCGCGGGCAGCCGATCGGTACCCGCCACGCCAGCGGATGTGAACGAGCGGCCGACCCAGGCGCCGGCGCGGTGGATCGCCCGCGCGTCGGCGGTCGCAGCGGCCAGCGTGCGAAGGAAGATCGCGCGCAGCGTCAGCGGCCGCGGGTCGCGCCGCCGCGGCTCGGGTCCGACGGCATACTCGCCGAGCGTCGTCCCGCTCAACCCGCCCAGCCACACGTAGTAGCCCAGGCCGAGCACCAGGCCGACGAGCAGGAGCGGCGCCGACGCACGATGGAGGGTGGCAACCGACACGCGAGCCAGGATCGCGGCGCCGCCGCTGACGAGCAGGAGCAGCGCGCCGTTGACCGCGCCATCGAGCGACGCCGCCGCGAACGGCTGCCAGGCCGGCTGTCGGGACGCGCCCGACGCCGGCGGGGCGGCCGCGGAAACGGTGACGACGCCGCGCCTTCGCGCCAGCGCGTCAATCGGGTTCTCGATGCGCGGCAGCAGCGGTTCGCAGTCGGCCAGCACGGCCTCCGCGTCGAGCGCGTAGGCGGCGGCAAACGACCGGATCGCGGCCCGGCCGTAGATCCCGGGCGGAAGGTCGCCGTACCGCCCCTCTTCAATGGCGCGGGCGTGCTGTGGACGCAGTCCCGTCCGACTCGCCAGTGCCGCGAGATCCTCGCCGCGCTGCGCGCGCGCGCGCCTGAGCTGCTCGTGCGGTGCCGCCGGAGCCATCGATCGGCCTATCGACCGCAGGCCCGGGCGCCTTCACTCAGCCGTATGCGGCGCGGCGGCTCGGCGAGTCCGAACGCGGGGATCGCGTGGCTCAGTTACTGAATCGTCGGCGCGCGCGCCTCGCCGTTCGCGTCTCTCAGACTCCTCCTCGCGGATCCGCATGGACGACGAGCGGCTGCGTGTAGGCGGTGCCGTTCACCGTCAAACGAACGCTATAGACACCATGCGCCACACTGGCGCCGCGGCCGCGGCCGCCGCCCCCACCGCCTCCGCCCGCGCCGCGGCCACGGCCACCTGCCGGCGGCGTCGGGCGCAGATCCCAGACCCAGCGGTGCAATCCCGCACTCGACGGCAGCGGCTCAGGACTCGGCGCCCATATCGTCTGGACGGCGAGCGTGTCCGGATCGCGCGGCTGCGGACGATCGTCGCTGGCATAACGCCGGATCACCGCCCCGGCGGCGTCGAGAATCTCGAGCGACACCGGACCCTCGGACGCCGACTTCAGGTAGAAGTCGATGATCGCTCCCGACGCCGGATTCTCCGCCTGCGGTTCGTCTTTCGGCAGCGGCGTGCCCTGTTCGCTCGGAGCCGGCAGGTCGTAGGCGTCCGCCGGCCTGAAGAGAATCGCAGCGGCCGCAGTCGACTTCGCGTCGAGCTGCCGCAGCGCGGTGATGTCGTCGAGCACCCAGAAGCCGCGACCGTGAGTGGCGACGACAAGGTCGTCCCCCTTGACGGCGAGATCGCGCATCGACGTGGCCGGCAGGTTCAGTTGCAGCGACTGCCAGGAATCGCCCTCGTCAAAGGAGACGTAGACGGCGCGTTCGGTGCCGCAGAACAGCAACCCGCGGCTCTGCGGATCCTCCTTGACAGTCTGCGCGTACACCCCCGGCGGCAGCCCTCCGGTGATCGACTGCCACGTCTTGCCGCCGTCGCGCGTGCGGTAGAGATGCGGGTCATAGTCCTCGAGCTGGTGGCGCTCGACGGCGACGTAGGCGGTCATCGCGTCGAAATGAGACGCTTCGATCATCGTCACCTTGGTCCAGGCGGTCAGCTCGGGCGGGGTCACGTTCTGCCACGTCCCGCCGTCGTCCGACGTCACCTGCACCAGGCCGTCGTCGGTGCCGGCCCAGACGAGCGCGGCACGAACGGGCGACGGCGCCAGCGTATAGACGACGCCGCGGCGTTTTCCTTCCGGCGCGTCGGCCGCCGCCGCGGCGTCGAGAGTCGGCGGCACGCCGGGGTCTTCACGCGTCAGGTCGTCGCTGATCTTCGTCCACGTCTCGCCGCCGTCCGTCGTCTTGTAGACGAACTGGTTGGCGAAGTAGAGCGCGCGGCGATCCGCCTGCGAGAAGACGAGTGGCTGCGTCCAGGCGTGCCGATACGACACGCCTTCGCGCGGCACCTCCGGGGTGACGTTTCTGGTCGCCCCGGTCTCGACGTTGCATTTTTCGACGGTACCGCCGAACACGATGTCCGGGTGCAGCGGATCGGGGGCGGTGTAGCCACTTTCGCCGCCCGCGCAGAGCGGCAGCCAGTGGTGCATCGAGATCGTGCCCATCGCGGCGCGCGACGGCGTCGTGACAGCACCGCTGTCCTGCTGCGCAGCGGTGAGCCAGTAGGGAAAGCGGTAATCCGGCGCGACGTGATAGAGCTGGGCCGTCGCCTGGTTATACCAGGAACTCCACGTGCGGGCGCCGTCCACCGAGACGATCGTCCCCTGGTCGCCGCCGACGATCAGGCGGTTCGGGTCGTCGGGCGAGATCCACACCATGTGATAGTCGTCGCCGCCCGGCGACGCCTTGATTGGGGCGCCCCAGCTCTTGCCGCCGTCAGCCGACCGGTAGACGCCGGTGTTGGGCACGTAGACGACGTCGGCGTTCTTCGGGTCGGCGGTGACCTTCTCGAAGTACCAGCCGCGCTGCCAGATGCGGGTGTCACCCGACATCCTGGCGAAGCTCGCGCCGGCATCGTCCGAGCGGAACAGTCCGCCTTCCTTCGCGTCGGCGATCACGTAGATCCGCTTCGGGTTCGCGGCCGGGATCGCAATCCCCATGCGGCCGAGACCTTCCGTCGGAAGCCCGTGGGTCAGCTGCGTCCAGGTCGTGCCGCCGTCGGCCGACTTGAACAGCCCGCTGCCCGGAAGGTTCGCCGGCGCGTAGATGAACCACGGCGGCCGGCGGACGGCCCACATCGCGGCGTAGAGCGTCTGCGGATTCGACGGATCGAAGGCGATGTCGATCGCGCCGACGCTGTCGCCCTTGAAGAGCACCTTCTGCCAGGTGCCGCCACCGTCCCTCGACCGGTAGACACCGCGATCGGGATTGGGGCCGTAGACGTGTCCCAGCGCGGCCACGAACACGATGTTCGGGTCGCGCGGGTGCACGATGACGCGTCCGATTTGCCGCGTCGAATCGAGACCGACGTGCTTCCAGGTGGCGCCGCCGTCGGACGAGCGGTACACCCCGTCGCCGAACTGGATCGAATCGCGCATGTCGGCCTCGCCGGTGCCGACGTAGAGCACGGCGGGATCCGAGGGCGCCACCGCAAGCGCGCCGATCGAGGCGACGCCGGCGCGGTCGAAGATCGGCGCCCAGGTGCGGCCGCTGTTCGCCGACTTCCACACACCGCCGCCGACCGACCCGAAGTAGAACGTCGTCGGCTGGCCCGGCACGCCGGTCACCGCGTTGACGCGGCCGGCGCGAAAAGGCCCGATCATCCGCCACTTGAGCGCGCCGTAGAGCGACGGATCGACCGCCGCCGCCTGCGTTGCGGCGCCGGTCGCAAACGCACCTGCCGCGAGCACGCCGGCGGCGCCGAGTCCGAACACGAATCGTTTCACGCTCTGTCTCCTGCTGCCAAGGTCTGTGAAAGAGGGAGACAGAATACCGCGTCGGGACGGCCTCGCGACGTAGACTGTGCGGATGGAGCCATCGGACGACCGCCCGGTCCGCAACATCTCCGACACCGCCGTCTGGGTCGCCCACTACCGGGCGGTGGAGAGCGAGAGGCCGGACGCGCACTTCCACGATCCCTACGCGCGGGCGCTGGCCGGCGAGCGAGGGGCGCGGATCGCGAAGTCTCCGCAGTTCGGCGACCGCAACGCCTGGGCGTTCGTGGCCCGCACGACGCTGATCGACCGGATGATCGAGGACGCCATCGGCGCCGGTGTCGATCTCGTCGTCAATCTCGCGGCCGGCCTCGACACGCGCCCCTACCGCATGCCGCTGCCGGCAGCGCTGCGATGGGTCGAAGTCGATCTGCCGGCTATCTTCGACTACAAGGAGGCGGTGCTCGGCGACGCCGTCCCGCGCTGCGCGCTCGAGCGCGTGCGCCTCGATCTCTCAGACGAAGCGGCGCGGCAGGCGTTCTTCGCTGCCGTCAGTGTCGGCGCGCGCGACGCGCTGGTGCTCACGGAGGGACTGCTCATCTATCTGTCTCCGGCGCAGGTGAGCACCCTGGCGCACGACGTGGCGGCGCAGCCCTCGTTCCGCCGTTGGGTGATCGACGTCGCCTCGCCGGGCTTGTTGCAGGTGCTGGCGCGGCAGACCGGACAGGCGATTGTCGACGCCGGCGCCGCTTTCCAGTTCGCTCCGGCTGAAGGACCCGACTTCTTCCGGCCGCTCGGCTGGACGCCGGTGCGGGTCGAGTCGCTGTTGAAGGAGGCGCGCACGCAGAACCGGCTGCCCTGGCTGCTGAAGCTGTTCGCCGCATTGCCGGAGCCGAAGCAGCGCAATCCGAAGCGCCCGTGGTCGGCGATCGTGCAATTGCAGAGAGCGTGATTCGAGGCAGGGCCGCGCGATCGCCTCCGCTGCGGCTCACTTCGGAGCGACGTAGCTCTTGCGGGCGCGGGCGACGAGTCCGTCGCCCTTGACGTGCACTTCGAGCCGGTGGCTCTTGCCGTCGTTCTTCTGCGGCACGAACCCGATCAGATACTGGCGGTGCAGTTCGTCGGCGACGCGCGCGAACGTCGACGTCAGATCGGCGGTCCTGGTCAGCTCGAAATAGCCGCCGCCGCTGGCGGCCGTGAGCGTCTGCAGCCCGGGGTCGGGGCGATCCGTGTAGCCGCGGCCCCGTCCGCCGCCGCCCCGCCCGCCGAACCCGCCGTAGCCACGACCGCCGCCGGATCCGCCGTAGCCGCGATGGAATCCGTCCTCGGCGCTCGCCAGCCCGATCGCGTAGACCATCACGTCCTCTTCGTCGGCGCGCTTGGCCACACCCTTCAGCGAGAGATTGTTCGGGCTGCCGTTCATCGGGTTGTCCATGCCGTCGGTGAAGACCAGCACGACACGCCGCCCCTCCACGTGCAGCAGCCCCGTCATGCCGACGCCGACGGCATTCCAGAGCGGCGTCGGACCGGCCTCCTGCAATTCGGTGCGCAGGATACCGGTCAGCTCCTCCTTGCTGTTGGTGAACGACTGGGGATCGACTTCGATACGGTTCGAGAAGCTGCCGATGCGCGCCTTGTCGCCAGGCAACAGCCGTTCGACGAACGTTTCCGCGGCCTTCTCCACGAGTCCGAAGTTGCCGACCATGCTGCCGCTGCGGTCGAGCATCATCACGACCGTGATCGGCTGGAGATCGCTGGCAAAGGTGGTGATCGTCTGCGGCTTCCCGTCGTCGAAGATCTCGAACTTGTCCTTGTCGAGATCGGTGACGAGGCCACCGGCCGCGTCGGTCACCGTCGTGTAGACGGCCACCGTCTGCGCCCCGCTCCGGAACGGTGCCTGAGCCGACGGCGCGATCGACACCGACACGAGCGCGATGACCAGCGCCGCCGACAGCCGCGCGCTCATCGGGTGCCGGCGCCGCGAAGAACACGGCCCGGCAATGCGCCGGTCGCCTTGCCGCCGGCGATCACCGGGACGCCGTTGACCAGCACCGCGTCCATGCCCTTCGACAGCTGGTTCGGCTCGGCGAACGTCGCGACGTCGGTCACCGACGCCGGGTCGAAGACGACGATGTCGGCCCAGATCCCCGCCTTGAGCACGCCGCGATCGGCGAGGCGCATCTTCTGGGCGGCGAGCGCGCTCATTTTGCGGATGGCCTCCTCGAGCGATAGCAGCTTGTCTTCGCGGACGAACTTGCGCAGCACGCGTGGAAAGGTGCCGTAGGCGCGCGGATGCGGGTGCTCCTGGCCGAGCCGCCCCGTCGGCGCCGTTCCCTGCGAGTCGTTGTCGAACGCGACCCACGGCTGCGCCACCGCCATCGACACGTCGCCTTCCGCCATCGCAAACACCGCCACTTCCGTGAACGCGTGATCGCGGATCAGGATCTCACAGAGTGCATCGATTGGATCGAGCTTCCAGGCGCCCGCAGCATCTTTCAAAGTCTTGCCTTGAATGCCCCTGAGCTCGGGGTTCTGGACGGCGCCGATCAGCACCGACTCCGGTCCGGGAATCTCCTGCCATTCGTTGTCCCACGACCGGTCGTCGGGATTGGTCATGTCGGCGCGGATCTTCGCGCGGGTGGCCGGATCCTTCAGCCGTGCGATCAATCGCTCGTCGCCGCCGTCGTGCGCCCACGGCGGCACGAACGCGGAGAGCGAGTTGAACCAGGCGGCATAGCCATAGGTGTCGGCGGAGATGTCGACGCCCTGTCGGCGCGCCTCGTCGATCTTCGCGACGATCTCCTTCATCCGGCCCCAGTTGCGCCGGCCGGCGGCCTTGACGTGCCAGATTTCGACCGGAATCCCCGCCTCGCGGCCGATCCGAATCGCCTCGTCGAGCGCGTCGAGCACGGCATCGCCTTCCGAGCGCAAATGCGTCGCGTAGACGCCGCCGTACTTCGCCGCCTCGGAGGCGAGGGCGATCAGTTCCTCCGTCTTCGCGTAGGGAGCCGGGGCGTACTGCAGCGACGTCGACACGCCGACCGCCCCCTGCTCCATCGCCTCGCGCACCAGCGCCCGCATGCGATCGAGGTCGGCCGGCGTCGGCTGCCGATCCGCGTCCCCGAGCACCATCCGCCGCACCTGGGTCGCCCCGACGTAGTGCGCCATGTTGATGCCCAGGCCCTGCTTCTCGACCCGTGCGAAATACTGCGCGTGGTTCCGCCAGTCGGGCACGATGCCGAAGTGATCGTAGGTGACCTTGTCGGCCGCGACGATCGCGGCGTCGAGCGGCGCCACCGAGCCCCCCTCGCCGGTGATCTCGGTGGTGATGCCCTGGAAAATCTTGGAGGGCAGCGTCGGCTCGACGAGCACGGTCAGCTCGGACTGGCCCAGCAGATCGATGAATCCAGGCGCGACGACCCGTCCGCCGGCGTCGATCGTCTGCGCCGCCGGCAGGCCGGCGAGATGCCCGATCGCCGCGATGCGCCCGCCGCGGATGCCGATGTCGGCGGCGTACCACGGCGAGCCGGTGCCGTCGACGACATGGCCGTGGACGATCAGGACGTCGAAGGGCGACTGAAGGGCGGACGCCGCGGGGCGCAGCACGGCGAGCGCGCAGAGCAGGCCGGACAGCGTCAGGCGAGTCATTGGTTCCTGTAGACCTGTCCCCGCTTCATCACGAACCTGACGCGGCGGACCGCGGTGATGTCATCGAGCGGATTGCCCTCGGTGGCGACCAGGTCAGCCTCGTAGCCGATCGCGATGGCGCCGATCCGGTCGCCGAGCCCCAGGGATTCGGCCGAGAGCGAGGTCGCGCTGATCAGGACGTTGGCCGGCGTTTCGCCGGCTTCCCTGACCCGGTAGACGAACTCCTCGGCGTTGCGTCCGTGCGCGCCGGCGACGGCGTCGGTGCCGAACACGATCTTCACATGCCGCGCCCGCGCCCGCCGCAGCGCGTCGGCCGTCGGCGCGATCCCCTTCTCGATGGTCTGGAGCGTCTGCGTGGTGAACGTCGGAAAGCCGGCGCCGTTGTCGAGATAGTTGTGCAGCACCAGCAGGTTGGGGTCGAAGTAGGTGCCGCGCGCCGCCATCAGATCGAGCGTCTCGTTCGAGATGAAGGTGCCGTGCTCGATCGACGTGCAGCCGGCGAGCACCGCCGCCTTCGCCCCCGGATCACCGATCGCGTGTACGACCGATCGCAGGCCGGCCGCCTTCGCCTCCGAGCACACGGCCTGGATCTGCGCATCGGTCATTGTCTGATCGCCGCCGGCGCCGAGACCGGAGGTCGCGAACAGCTTGATGACGTCCGCCCCTTCCTGCTTCGTCTGTCGGACCAGGGCGCGCAGCTGGTCGGGATCCCCGCTGCGGTCCTGGATCTGCCGCAGCGACGTGAGGATGCGCGGCCCCGGCAGACGCCCGCGCTCCACCCGGTCGCGGACAACCCCTTCGATCGCCGCGCCGACGCTCTGCACCGTCGTGAAGCCGCCCTGCAGGGTGATCCAGGCATTCTCGGCGGTGAACACCGCCGACTGCTCCACCGGCTCGCCACCGGCGACCGACACGTGGCGATCGTCGAAATGCCAGTTGAGATGGACGTGCGTGTCGATCCAGCCGGGCATGAGCACGCGACTGCGCAGATCGATGTCGATCGGCGCGGCGTCGGGATCGATCGCGGCGATCCTGCCGCCCTCGATCACGAGACGGGTGTCGTGGAGCACACCGCCCCTGCCGTCGAGCGCGGTGCCGATCGCCACGACCGTGCGCGGCGGCGACTGCGCCGACACGGCGGCCGCCATCGCGACGACGGTGAAGGCCCGCCCCAGCGCTACGTGCGTTCGACGATGACGGCGGTTCCGTAACACAGGACCTCAGTCACCCCCTTCATCACCTCGGTCGCGTCGTAGCGGACGGCGATGACCGCATTGGCCCCGACTTCGGTGGCGTGCTGCAGCATCAGATCGAACGCCTCGGTGCGCGCCAGTTCGCACAACTCGGTCAGCAGCGTGATGTTGCCGCCGACCAGTGTCTGCAGGCCGGCGCCAATCGACCCGATCAGCGAGCGCGATCGCACGGTGATGCCGCGGACGATTCCGAGCGACTTCGTCGTGCGGTAGCCGTCCAGGGCGTTGGCGGTGGTGGTCATGGCGTGGATGAGTGGAGCCATGTCGCTATATTACGTCGCCAATGCGACGGCCTACTGCCGCCGCGACGAAGGGGGAACCAACCCCTTCAGCCGGAAATAGGTCACCAGGTTGCCGTAGTGCTCGTTGTCGTGGCCGATCTGGCCGACCAGCGACGCCGCGCGCGTCGTCTGACCGGTGCCGCCGAACGCGGCCTGCACTTTCTCGCCGGCATTGGCGTCGGTCACCGCGGCGAAGGCCGCGTCGCAATAGGCGATGGCGTCGTTGGTGACCTTGACGATCTGCGCCTTGGTCGTCATCTTGCCCTCGAAGGAGTCCTCGTGGAACGGCGCCTTTTCGTTCTTCGCCGATGCGCAGAACTCGTAGCTGGCGCCAGCCACGTGGGCGAGAATCTCGCCGGCGCTGCGGACGTCCGGAGTGGGCTTGAAGCCGTAGTGCTCCTCCGGCATCATCTCGGCGGATTCCTTGATGTTCTTCTTGACGCTGTTCCAGTTGTTCCGGAGCACGTCGCTGACGGGATTCTGCGCGAAGGCGGTGGCAGCGGTGAACACCAGGGCCAAGGTCACGATCGTGTGCTTCATCGGGATTCCTCGTCAGTTAGCAGTCAGCAGTTTGCCGTGAGCTGTCGGCCGTCATCGTTCATCGGCCCCGCTCGTACTTCCAGTTGCGTCCCCTGCCTTCGGCGATCCAGGCCACCGCCGTTTCGAGGCGCCTTGCTCGTGTGGCCTCGGTCTTGGCTTCGGTGATCCACTCGACGTACTCGCGCTGATGGGACGGCGGGAAGTCGGTCCAGGCGGCGATCGCCTTGCCATGCTTTTTCAGCGCGGCGAGCAGGTCGGCTGGCGCCTTCGGCGGCGCTTTCGGCGCGGCGCGCCGGCGCACGACCCTGGCGCCCGACTCGTTGAGCGCCACCGCTTCCTTCACCATCTTCACGAGCGCGCGCTCGGACGGCACGTCGTCGATCGACTCGAAGCGGCCGAACTGTCCCATCGCTTCCCGGCGTTTGGCCTGCGGCACCGTCTGCATCAGCGACGCCTTCCAGAAGGCGAGCGCACAGTGGGCCTTGAACGCGGCCATGCCGGCGAGCGGCCCCTTGTAGGAGAAGGCCGGCATCCCCCACTTGATCGATTCGCCGGCGTCGGGACAGCCGGCGTGCACGGCCTTGCGGATGCGCGCGAGGATGGGCTGGGCGAACGGCCGTGCCTTGGCGATGTAGGCGTCGATGCGCGGGTCTCGAGCAGTCATGATCAGGCGAGGATCTCCTTGACGACGGTGCCGGCGACGTCGGTCAACCGGAAGTCGCGGCCGCTGTAACGATACGTCAGCTTGGTGTGATCGATGCCCAGCAGATACAGGATGGTGGCGTGCAGGTCGTGCACGTGCATCGGCTTCTCGATCGCCTTGAAGCCGAAGTCGTCGGTCGCGCCGTAGACGGTCCCGCCCTTGAATCCGCCGCCGGCGAGCCACATCGAGAAGCCGAACGGATTGTGATCGCGGCCGGCATTGAAGCCGCCGCCGCCGGAGCCGATTTCGGCGACCGGCGTCCGGCCGAACTCCGAACCGCACACGACGATCGTCTCGTCGAACAGGCCGCGCGACTTGAGATCCTTGATCACGGCGGCGAACGGACGGTCGGAGTCGAAGGCCGGCTTGCGGTGCTGCGAGTACAGATCGCCGTGCGCGTCCCACGGATCGCCCGACGAGTAGTAGACCTGCACCATCCGCACCCCCTTCTGCACGAGGCGCACCGCCATCAGGCAGCTGCGCGCGGTGCTGCCCGGGCCGTAGAGCTCCAGCGTCGCCTTGCTCTCCTTGCGGATGTCGAACACCTCCGGCGCCTCGGTCTGCATCCGGTAAGCGACCTCCATCGAGCTGATGGCGGCCTCGAGCTGCGGATCGGCGATGTGCTCGCGGTCGGCGCGCAGCTTGTCGAGCGCGGCCGCCAGATCGATCTCGCGCCGCTGCTCGTCGAGCGTGAACTTGTCGTTGCTGACGTAGGAGACGAGCGTCTTCGGGTCGAAGTCCTTCTCGACGATCTGATCCTTCTTCTCCACCTTGTCGCGGATGAAGGTGCCCTGGTGCACGGCCGGCAGGAAGGCGCTGCTCCAGAGCGGCGATCCGACCGTGGTCGGCGTCTCCGGACAGAGGACCACGAAGCCGGGCAGGTTGTGGTTGTCGGTGCCGAGCCCGTAGGTCAGCCAGGCCCCCATCGACGGACGGCCGACCTGCGTGTGGCCGGTGTTCATCATCAGCAGCGACGGCTCGTGGTTCGGGATGTCGGTGTACATCGACCGGATCACGCAGATGTCGTCGGCGTGCTCGCCGACCATCGGAAACAGCTCGCTGACCTCGAGCCCGCTCTTGCCGTACCGCTTGAACGCGAACGGCGACTTCATCAAACCGCCGGTCCGCCGTTCGGTCGCCACCGCACCGCCCGGCAGCGGCTGGCCGTTGTACTTCTCGAGCATCGGCTTCGGGTCGAAGCTGTCGACCTGCGACAGGCCGCCGTTCATGAACAGGAAGATGACATGCTTGGCCCTGGCGGGATGATGGAGCCCCGGCGTCTGCGCGGCGAGGTCGAGCGAACGCCCGACCAGGCTGGCGAACGCGAGCAGACCGAAGCCGTTGCCCATGGTGCAGAGGGCCTGGCGGCGGGTCACCGGCGCGCGGAGTTTGTGCATGAAAAGTTGGCTGTTGGCAATCCGCAGTTAGTCGATGAACAGAAACTCGTTCGAGCTCAGGAGCACCTTGAGGTAGCGGCCCAGGGGAGTGACCGGCAGCATCCGCTTCTTGTCGTCCTCGGCGTTGCTGCTTCCGGCCGCACCCATCACTCCGGCCATCATGCCCTCGCCCATCTTCTCGGCCTCGTCCTTCTTCTTCGGCGCCGGCTTCTTCTGGTCGGGCGGGGCGTTCTTCTCGGCCGCCTGCTTCTTGTCGTCCGCCGCCTTGCGCTCCTCGTAGGATCGCAGCGGTTCGGCCGAGAGATAGGCGAGCCCGGCGGTGACTTCTTCGGGCAGCGGCTCACGCCCGAAGAGCGTCCGATACGCCTTGCGGATGCGCGCGGCGTTGTCGGGTTCGGCCTCGAGCAGGCGGGCCAGGCGTTCGGCCTGCTGCTGCATGAAGTCGCTGTTCATCAGGAACAGCCGCTGCAGCGGCACGTTGGTGCTGAAGCGCTGCTCGGCGCTGATCGTCGGCGCCGGAAAGTCGAAAAGCTGCAGGAACGAATCGAGCTTGTAGCGGCTCACCTTGCCGTAGAGGGTCCGGCGGGTCGACGCCGGCGTCAGATCCGCCGACGGTCCGCCCATCTTCAGATCGAGCGCGCCCGCCGAGAACAGCGACGCATCGCGGAGCTCTTCGGCGGTCATGCGGCGGCGGTTGGCGCGCCAGTACCAGCGGTTGCCGGAGTCCTTGGCGAACGCCGCCGGCGAATCGTCGTCGGACGACTGGTAGACCGCGCTCAGCATCAGCAGCCGGTGCAGCTGCTTCAGCGATCTGCCGTGCTCGACGAACCACGAGGCGAGGTATTCGAGCAGTTCCGGGTTCGACGGCGGGTCGCCGAGCTTGCCGAAGTTGCTCGGTGAATTGACCAGGCCGGTGCCGAAATGCCACTTCCACACCCGGTTGACGATCACGCGCGCCGCGATCGGCTGCGCCGCGATGGCGGTGGCCAGCTCGAGGCGCCCGCTCCCTTTCGAGAACGCCGCCGGCGGTCCGTCGACCAGCACCGACGGGAAGTGCCGCGTCACTTCGTCCCCCGGCTTGAACGGATTGCCGCGGATCGCCACCTTCATCGTCTGCAGCTTGGCCGCGTCGGCGACGCCGTGCACGTAGGTGAACTTCGGCGGCATCGCTTTCTCGATCGCCTTGATGTCGTCGCGCAGCTCGTCGATGTAGCGGCGGCGATCGGCGCCGAGCCAGCGATCGAGCCCCGGCCCGCGAAACGCGAACAGGCCCGGCCGGTCCTCTTCCTTCAGGTTCGCCGGATCGGCGCTGTCGACCAGGTCGTCGCGAAACATGTCGGCGTACAGAAACGCGCGGTCCCCGTCGAGGCTCTTCAGCTCGAGGCCGCATCCCGGACAGAAGTCGTCGTTGGTGACGAACTCATTCGGAAGGTTGGCCTTCTCCTTCTTCCTGGTGCCTGGCAGCGCCTTGGCGCGGATGATGTCGTTCTCGTCTTTCACCTCGCGCGCCTGGAACATCACCTCGACGGCGAGATCCTGGAACTCGGAGGCGAGCGCCTTGGCCTCCTCTTCAGTGCCGCCCGCCTTCACCATCTCCTGCCACTTCTTCAGGTAGGGATAGAACTTGGGCGGCTTGGCGAGGAACCGGATCCAGCGCTGGAGCAGCTCGTAGTCGAGCTTCCCGGTGGACGCGACGTCGCCGGCCTCGTTTTTGGGCTCGCCGGTCACGCGCCAGGCCGCCAGCATGTACTTCGCCGACTGCAGCGACAGCGTCTCGGCGAGCTGCCGGCTCTCGGTGCCCGTGAAGTCGTCGAGCAGCTCCTGCTTGTTCTTCTTCTTCTTCTCGAGCGCCTTGTAGTCGTCGACCACCGATTTCGGGGCGAGCGGATACTCGTGGTACTCGCTGTTGAGGAACACGCCGGCGAGCGCGTAATAGTCGCGCTGCGGGATCGGGTCGTACTTGTGATCGTGGCAGCGCGCGCAGGCGACTGTCAGCCCGAGGAAGCCGCGCGACACGACATCAACGCGGTCGTGACGCTCGTCGGCATGCGTGACTTCGACGGATCCGTTGTCGTAGTACCACGGCCCGATCCCCAGGAAACCGAGCGCCGCAAGGTGGCGCACGCGGTCGGGATCGTCGAACTGGTCGGCGGCGAGCTGCGCCTTCACGAAACGGTCGTAGGGCAGATCGTCGTTGAACGCCTTGACCACCCAGTCGCGATACAGATAGGCGTTGGGATACGGGTTGAAGCCGCGGCGCATCGGATCGAGGCTGCGCGGATCGTCTTCGGCATAGCGGGCGACGTCGAGCCAGTGGCGCCCCCACGCTTCGCCGTAGCGGGGTGAGGCCAGCAGGCGATCGACGACCTTCGCGAACGCGTCCGTCGACGTATCCTTCTCGAAGGCATCGACCTCGTCCGGCGTCGGTGGCAGCCCCGTCAGGTCGAACGTGGCGCGGCGGATCAGGGTCCGCCGACCGGCCGGCCGCACCGGTTCGAGCCCTTCGCGCTCGAGCCGCGCCAGCACGAAGCGATCGACGTCGGTCTTTGGCCACTCCGCGTTCCGCACGTCGGGCGCCGGCGGTACCGGCGTGGTCAGCGGCTTGAACGACCACCACGCGCGATTCTCGGCGGTGATGACCATCGGCGGCTTGGCAGCGGGCGCCGCCGCTGCGTTGGTGCCGATCCCAGCCGCCGGCGCGGCCGCCGGCCACGGAGCGCCCTGCCGGACCCATTCGGCGAACGCCGCGATCGTCTGATCGGGCAGCTTCGGCTTCTTCTTGGGCATCTTCGGCGCGTCCCCCTCGCGCCGAATCGTCTGAATCAGCAGGCTCTTGTCGGGATCCCCCGGCACGATCGCCGGACCGTGCTCGCCCCCCTTGAGGAGCGCGGCGCGCGAATCCACGCGCAGGTCCCCCTTCTCGTCGTCGGTGTGACACTCACCGCAGGTGTCGAGGAGGACGGGGCGGATGTTCGCCTCGAAGAATTCGGCCTGCGCCGGCGTCGGCAGCGGTGCCATGTCCTTCGCCGCGGGAACCTGGGCGACGATCCGGATCGTGGTGACAGCGGCAAAGGTGCTAAAGGCGAGCGCGATCGACGCGTGCGCTTTCGTCATGACGTGCATGCGTGCCGGTGGAAAGAGGGGCTATTATGCCGCAGTTCGCACCTGAAGCCATGCGCAAACTGCCGTTTCTCGCTGCCTGCCTCTGCGCGCCGTTGCTCGGACTGGCCCAGACGCCCGCCCAACCGGCCGCCGCGCCGGCGCGGCCCAAGCGTCCCGGTGTCGCGACACCGGGGGTTCGCATCCCAATCACGAAACTGAAACCGGCGGCCGTCTACGCGGTGCCGGGCGCGCCCGACTGGATGGCGGCCGACAAGGATCTCTGGGTGTCGAACGAACCGAAGAACACCGTCTCGCGGCTCGATCCGGCAAGCGACACCGTCACGACGTTTGCGGTCGGCAAGGCCCCCTGCTCGGGGCTTGCGGCGGCGTTCGGCACGCTCTGGGTGCCCAACTGCGGTGACTCCACGGTCAGCCGGCTCGATCTGAAGGACGGCAAGACGCAGGCGACCTTCCCGGTGACGATCGGTGATTCCGAAGGGGGCGTTGCCGCCGGCGCCGGCAGCTTCTGGATCCTGACCGACAAGCTGGGCACGCTGGCACGCGTCGATCCGGCGACGAACAGGGTCGTCGCCGAGATCAATGTCGCGCCGGGATCATATGCCGTCGCGTTCGGCGGCAACGCCGTGTGGGTGACGAGCTCGGAGAAGAACCTGCTGACGCGCGTCAACGCGCAGACCAACGTGATCGAGGAGACCATCCCGGTCGGCCCGAAGCCGCGCTTCCTCACCGTCGGCGAGGGCGCCGTCTGGACGCTCAACCAGGGGGACGGATCGATCACGCGCGTCGACATGAACACGAACAAGGTGGCCGCGACGATCGAGGCGGGCATCCCCGGCGGCGGCGGCGAAATCTCGGCGGGCGAAGGCTCCGTCTGGGCCACGGTTTTCGAGTACCCGATCACCAGGATCGATCCGTCCACCAACAAGGTCGCACAGCAGTTCTTCGGCGACGGGGGGGACTCGATACGGGCCGGCGGCGGCTGGGTATGGCTGACCAACCTTCGCGGGGGCACGGTCTGGCGCATCGATCCCAAGCGGATTCTGGCGACGCTCCCGGAATAGCACCGCCGGCGCCGGTAAACTTCGGGACCCGTGGTCTCGTCCAACAGGCCATGTCCTCCCTCAAGTACGCCCTGCGGACGCTCTTCAAGACTCCGTTCGTGACCGCCATCGCCATCGTCTCGCTGGCGCTCGGCATCGGCGCCAACGCGGCCATCTACTCCTGCTTCAACCAGATGCTGGTCGAGTCGCTGCCGGTGCCGCGCCCGGCCGAGCTCGTCAACCTCTCGGCGCCGGGCCCCAAACCCGGCTCGCAGAACTGCGGGCAGGCAGGCGATTGCGACACGGTCTTCAGCTACGCGATGTTTCGCGATCTGCAGAAGGTGCAAACGGTGTTCACCGGCGTCGCGGCGCATCTGCTCTTCGACGCCAACATGTCGTTCGCGGGCCAGACGCTCAACGGCGAAGGACTGATGGTCTCGGGGAATTACTTCCAGGTGCTGCAGACACGACCTGCTCTCGGGCGGCTGTTCGATTCGAACGACGATCGCCTGGTCGGCGAGGCGCCGGTCGCGGTCCTGAGCCACGACTACTGGACGTCGAAGTTCGGCGGCGATCCGAACGTGCTCAACCAGACGATGATCGTCAACGGCCAGACGCTCACCATCGTCGGCGTCGCGGCGCGCGGCTTCGACGGGACGACGCTCGGCGCCCGGCCGGCCGTCTTCGTGCCGATCACGCTGCGGAGCGCGATGCACCCGGGCTGGCGTGCCTGGGACAACCGCTCCAACTATTCGCTCTATCTCTTCGCGCGCATGCGGCCCGGCGCCGCCGTCGAGGGGGCGCGCCAGACGCTCGACGCGCAGTACCACGCGATCGTCAACGACGTCGAGGCGCCGCTGCAGAAAGGCATGAGCGACGCGACGATGACGAAGTTCAGGGCCAAGCACGTGCTCGTCGAACCCGGCGGCCTCGGCCAGAGCAGCGTGCGCCGCGAGGCCTCGACCCCGCTCTACCTGCTGCTCGGCGTCACCGGCTTCGTCCTGCTGATCGCCTGCGCCAACATCGCCAACCTGCTACTGGCGCGCTCGGCGGCGCGCGCCGGCGAGATGGCGGTGCGGCTGTCGATCGGCGCGAGCCGCAGCCGGTTGATCGGCCAGCTCCTGATTGAGTCGCTGCTGCTGGCGCTGCTCGGCGGCGTCGCCGGCCTCTTCGTCGCCAAGGGCACGCTGGCTCTGATCCTCGCGCTGATGCCGGCTGAAGTGGCGCAGACGATGGCGTTCACGCTCAGCGGACGCGCGATCGCGTTCGCCGGCCTGCTGACCATCGGCACCGGACTCCTGTTCGGGCTCTTCCCGGCGCTGCACAGCACGCGGCCCGATCTCGTCTCGACGCTGAAGGGGCAGGCCGGGCAGCCGTCCGGCGCGAAAGGGGCGGCGCGCTTCCGCCTCGCGCTGGCGACCACGCAGATCGCGCTATCGATGCTGCTGCTCGCGGCCTCGGGATTCTTCGTCAAGAGCCTGATCCAGGTGAGCCGCGTCGATCTCGGCATCAAGATCGACAACGTGGTCGCCTTCAGCCTGTCGCCGCGGCTGAGCGGCTACACGACCGAGCGCACGCGCCTCTTCTTCCAGCGCGTCGAGGAGGAAGTGCGGACGCTGCCCGGCGTCACCGCCGTCACGCTCTCGACGGTACCGGTCCTCTCGGGCAGCAACTGGGGCAACGACGTCGCCGTGCAGGGATTCGACGCCGGTCCCGATACCGACAGCAACTCCCGCTTCAACGAAGTCGGGCCGGGCTATTTTTCGGCCATGGGAATCCCGATGATGGCCGGCCGCGAGTTCACCGACGCCGACGTGCGCGGCGCGCAACAGGTCGCCATCGTCAATGAGGAGTTCGCCAGGAAGTTCGGCCTCGGGCGCGACGCCGTCGGCAAGATGATGGGCTCTGGGCAGGGCTATCGCAGCAAGCTCGACACGCTGATCGTCGGCATCGCGCAGAACGCCAAGTACAGCGAGGTGAAGCGCAAGATTCCGCCGCTGTTCTTCAAGCCGTATCGCCAGGACCAGGCCATGGGATCGGCCTCGATCTACGTGCGCACGTCGGCCGATCCCGCGACGTTCGCGGCCGCGGTCACCGCCGCGGTCAAGCGCCTCGATCCGAACCTGCCTATGGAAAACCTGAAGACGCTCACCCAGCAGGTGCGCGACAACACGTTCCTCGACCGGATGATGACGACGCTGTCGTCGCTCTTCGCCGGGCTGGCGACGCTGCTGGCGGCGGTCGGCCTCTACGGCGTGCTCGCCTACACGGTGTCGCAGCGGACCCGCGAGATCGGGCTGCGCATGGCGCTCGGCGCCGGCCCCGGCCGCGTCCGCACGATGGTGCTGCGGCAGGTGGCGTGGATGACCCTGATCGGCGGTCTCATCGGGCTCGCTGGCGCCGTCGGCGTCGGCTACAGCGCCGGCTCGATCCTGTTCGAATTGAAGGCATGGGATCCGGCGGTGCTGGCCATCTCGGCCGCGCTGCTGACGATGGTCGCCCTCGCCGCCGGCTTCGTGCCGGCGCGCCGCGCCTCGCTCATCGATCCGATGCGCGCGCTGCGATACGAGTAGCGGGACGCTACGACTCGCGCAGCGTCACCATCGGGTCGACGCGCGTCGCCCGCTGCGCCGGCACGTAGCAGGCGATGAACGCCACGATCGCGATGAAGACGGCGACGCCGGTCAGGGTCGCCGGGTCGGTCGGCTTGACGTTGAAGAGCTGTGCCTGCAGCAGACGCGTCAGGCCGAACGAGGCGACGAGCCCGGTCACCAGGCCGACGATGGTGAGACGCAGTCCCTGCCCGAGAATCATCCCGAGCACGCTGCCGCGCGTCGCGCCGAGCGCCATGTGGATGCCGATCTCGCGCGTCCGCTCGCTCACCGAGTAAGACAGAATCCCGTAGGTGCCGATCGCAGCCAGCGCCAGCGCCAGGCCGGCGAAGATCGCGAGCAGTTCGGCGAGGAAGCGCGGCCGCGACGCGGCATCGGCGAATACCTCGTCCATCGTCCGCAGCTTGACGATGGGCAGCGTCGGGTCCTGCGCGCGCACGGACCGCTGAATCTCCTGCGCCAGCGCCCCCTCTGGCACGACCGAACGAATCACGACGTTCATGCTGGTCGGTGCGAAGCCCGTGAGCCGCGGCCCCTGCTCGTTGAGAAAATAGAGCTCGGTGCCGGTCTTGCTCGCCATGCCGCCCTGCTTCACGTCGCGGACGACGCCGGTGATCGTGAACTGCGTGATCCCCTTCGGCCCCTGGCCGGTGAAGACGTTGACGCGGTGGCCGACCGCCTCGAGGCCGCGGAACGTATAGAACGTCTTTTCCAGCGTCTCGTTGACGAGCAGCACCGGCGCGCCGTTGACGTCCGCCGTGTCGAAGCCGCGTCCCTTGACGATCGGAATCCCCATCGTCTTCAGGTATTCGAGGCTGACGGCCTGGTAGTAGTCGACGTTCTCGGCCGGCTGCCCCTGCTGCGCCGTGTAGTCGTCGAAGTCCGTGTCGTTGGCGTTGACCGGCCGGTTCGGCGGCAATCCCGACATGGAGGCCACGGCGGTCACGCCGGGGTACTCGCGCAGTCGATCCTGCAGGCGGTTGAAGAAGGCAAGCCGATCCTCCGCCTTCTTGTAGGTGGACGGCGGCAGCACGATGCCGAACGTCGTCAGCCGGTCGCGATTGAAGCCGGCATCAACGGTCATCAGCTTCTGGAAGCTGCGCACCAGCAGGCCGGCGCCGACGACGAGCACCACTGCGAGCGCGACTTCGGCCATCACCAGGCCGCTGCGCACGCGGGCGCGGGCCGAACCGGCGGTGGCGCGTTGACCGCCCTCCTTGAGGGTGAGCGACACGACCTGCTCGCGTAGGTGCAGCAGCGGCGCCATCCCGAACACCAGGCCGGTGACGATCGACACTACCAGGGTGAACACCAACACTTTCCAGTCGAGCGAAATCTCGAGCGCGCGCGGAATGCTGTCGGCATTCGCGGCGAGCAACCCGCGGACCCCGGCGTAGCCCAACCCGGCGCCGAGGGCGCCGCCGATCAATGCGAGGACGACGCCCTCGGTGAGGAACTGCTGCAGCAGGCGGCCGCGTCCGGCGCCGAGCGCCGAACGGATCGCGAATTCCTTCTGCCGCGACTCCGCCCGCGCGAGGATCAGGTTGGCGAGATTGGCGCAGGCGATGAGCAGGACGAAGCCGACCGCTCCCTGCAGCACCCAGAGCGCGGTGGCGATGCTGCCGACCATGTCGGACTTCATCGGATGCATCTGGATGAGGTGCACGAACGGCACACCCGTGGTGACGCCCGGCGGCAGGGTGCCGGGGGTCGGCGAATGCTTATTGCCGCTCAGCCCGCGCCACTGCGTAATCATCGAATCGAGGTCGGCTTGTGCCTGGCCGGCGCTGACGCCGTCCTTGAGCCGGCCAATCATGTAGAGGAAGTGGCTGCCGCGGCGGTTCGCAAAGGTCGTCGGGTCGATCGTCAGCGGCAGGATCACCTCGACGCGCTCGTCGTGGATGTCGTAGCCGGACGGCATGATGCCGACGACGCGGGTCGGGGCGCCGTCGATCTGGACGACCCGGCCGACGACGCTCTCCTCGCCGCCGAAGTTGCTCTTCCAGGCGGCGTAGGACAGGATGGCGACGCCCTCGGCCCCGGGGGCCGAGTCGTTGGCGTTGAACGTACGGCCGCGCAGCGACGGCACGCCGAGCACGTCGATCAATTCGGGCGTGACGACCATGCTGTTGACGCGCCGCGGCTGTTCCGGCGTGCCGAGGTTGACGGAGCCGTCACGGTAGGCGCCGACGTCCTTGAACGACCTGTTGCGCTCCTTGAACTCCGCCCACTCCGGCAGCGAAATCCAGAAGCGGTCGAACCCGAGATTCGGGAAGGTGCTCGTCAGGAGCATCAGGCGGTCCGGCCTGGGGTACGGCAGCGGCTTCAGCATCACGCCGTTGACGACGCTGAAAATGGCGGTATTGGCGCCGATCCCGAGGGCGAGCGTCAGGATCGTGACCGCGGCATAGGCCGGGCTCTTGAGCAGCGTGCGGAGGGCGTAGCGCATGGGATGGGCTGCGATTAATATCGAAACGCAACTATTTGACGACAACGGCCGTAAAATGGTTGCGAAAGAAGATGACGCGCGTCGACCTCGGTGACATCGAGCATCTGGTGCTCCTGGCCATCCTGCGGCTGGGCCCGGAGGCTTACGGCATTCCCATTCTGGACGAAGTGTGCGCCAGCAGTGGACGCGAGGTGTCCCGCGCGACCGTCTACGTCGCGCTGAAACGGCTCGAGCAGAAGGGTCTCCTGACGTCGAAGCTCGGCGAGAGCACGCCGGAGCGGGGCGGCCGTGCCAAGCGGTTCTTCAAGCTGAAGCCGGCCGGCCTCAAGGCGCTGCGCGAATCGCGCGAGATGTTCTTGTCGCTGTGGCGCGACTACGAAACCGTGCTGGACAACGCGTGATGCTGTTCGCCCGCTTCATCCCCGCCATCGACCGTGAGGCGATCCTCGGCGATCTCCTCGAGGAAGCGGAGTGCCGTCGTTTGCGGGGCCGATCCCGTTCGCTGTGGCTGGCCGGTGAGTGCGCCGCGATCGCCGCCGGCCTGTCGGCGCAGCGGCTGCGCGGCTGGTTCGTGGCGCCGCCCGTGCACGAGGTCGTCGCCGGCCTGGCCCTCGACGGCCGCACCGCGTTCCGCGACGGCGCCCCGCTGACGCTGCTTCGGGCGGCCCTGTTCGTCGCGTCGGTGGCGACGCTCGTCCTCGGCGTCGAGCTGCTGGTCGGTTCGCTGATGCGCGCGGCCGGGTTCTGAGGTCTGACCCCGCCTGAGACGAGACACGACCGCGGCGCGGCTCACCGGCCGCGATTGACCACGACGATACCAGCCAGTACGACCGCGCCGCCGGCGAGCTGCAGTGGCGTCAGCGGCTCGCCGAGCAGGAGCCAGGCGAGGAACGCGGTCGACGGGACCTGCGCCAGCAGTCCCACCGACGTCAGCGTCGCCGGCAGGTGGCCGAGTGCGTAGACGAGCGCGTAGTACGACGCGAGCTGCGAGACGAGGCCGAGCGCGACGAGCGCCAGCCAGGCGCGCGGCGGATAGCCGGTCAGCGGGAAGCGCATCGCGACGCACACGATCAGCATGGTCAGGATGCTGCCGGCAATCGCCAGCGCGTTGAAGGTCAGCGTGTCCATCTCGCGGCGGACCCGCTCGGTCGTCACCAGGTAGCCGGCGAAAAAGAAGCTGGCGGCGATCGCCATGAGGTTGCCGAACACCGTGATCGGCGCCGAGCCGGCGTGCACGGGGCCGACCATGATCAACAGGCAGCCGACGACCGAGAGCGACAGCCCGATCCAGAACGCGGCGCGCGGACGCCGGCGCAGCACCAGCCAGGTGAGGATGCCGACGAAGATCGGCGTGTTGTTGCCGAGGATCGACGCGACCGCGGCGCCGGTGTGCATGACCGAGGTATTCCACAGCGCGATGTCGAGCGCGAAGAACACGCCCCCGAACACCGCGATGACCGCGGCGCGGGAGGCGATCGGCCGGGTGGGGCCACGCATCAGCCTCCACGGCAGCAGCACGACGCCCGCCACCAGTACGCGGTAGAACGCGGAGACCGCGCCCGGCACACCCGCCCAGCGGACGAGGATCGCCGACCAGGCGATGCCGGCGATCGCCGCCAGCAGCGCGAGGTAGGCGGGTACCCGAGCTGAACGGTTCGCAGGCGGCACGCGTCGTGATTATGCGATGACCTGGGAGAACAGAAAATGTCCAATCACGAAAAGGCTGAGACGATTCCCTTGATGATCGGTCGAGTCATCTTCGGCGGCTTCTTTCTCTACAACGGCATCAATCACCTGCTGCACGCCGATCAGATGGCCGGCTACGCAGAGGCCAAGGGCATACCGGCCGCGAAGCTCGCGGTCCAGGGCAGCGGCGTCCTGTTGGCGGTTGGCGGCTTCAGCCTGCTGACGGGCTACAAGCCGAAGCTCGGCTCGGCATTGATTACGACGTTTCTCGCCGGCGTGACGCCGACCATGCACGCCTTCTGGAATGTGGAGAACCCGCAGGCACGCCAGGCCGACATGATCAATTTCATGAAGAACGTCGCGCTGGCCGGCGCCGCGATGATCGCGGCGAGCCACCCGGAACCGTGGCCGGTGTCTCCCGCAGCGTGAGCTCAGGAGGACGTCTCAGCGGGCGCCCGTCAGGACGAAGAGCGTCGAGTTGCTGCGATAGACCGTGTAGAGATAGCCCTTGCCATCGGCAATGACTGAGTTGACGAGCATGTAGATGACGCCCGTCTGGTCCTGCGGGCCGATCTCCAGAATCGGCGTCCGCGCGCCTGATATCAGGCTCACCCGATAGAGCCGTGTCGGGACCTGTTTGCGCTGATAGAAGAAGGCCGACGCGCTGTCGGATGCGAACGCCACGAACTCATCCCCAGGATCGAGAGCCTTTATCGCGATCGGCGCGGCGCGGCCGTCCGGGTCCTGAATGAAGGACCCGTGCTCGCTCGCTATCGCGACCCGGCCATCGGGCAGGACGGCGCCCTGGCTCCCCTCGGACGCGATCGCGGTCATCGCGCCGCCGGCGATCGGCTGTCGATAGCAGCGGCCCTTGGCACCGGACTCGCCTCCGCAGAGGAGGACGCTCGCGCTGTCGGGGAACCAGCCGTCGAAGTGAAAGACGCTCGGTTTGACATCGAGTGTACGGGGCGTGCCGGCGCCGGTCGGATAGACCACGAGGCGATCGGTCGAGAATATGGCGGCGGCGACCCATTTGCCGTCCGGTGACAGTTCCATCGCGTTGCCGGGACCGAGGCGGACGGCCGGCGCGCCGTCGGTCGTACGCAGCGACGTGGCGTAGTCGGGTCCGGCGCTCCAGTTTTCGTCGCCGAATGCGAGCAGACGCCCGTCGTGCGACAGCGACACGCCATACGAATGGTCCAGCCACGAGAGGTCGCGCTCCCGTGCCTCCCCCGGCAGCTTCGCTCGCACGCTGGTGCGGTCTTCGACGCCTGCGATCAGCCAGCTTCCGTCGCCCGCGACGTCGTACACTTCGGCCGACGCCATGGTGTGCGCGGCAATCCTCGGCGCACCGCCTCCCGAGGCCGGCACGATGTAGATTTCAAGACCCGCAGGCGTCTGGCCGGCCGCGGCGCCATAGACCAGCGCCGATCCGTCAGTCGTCCAGGCCAGGCCCTCGACACCCCAGTACTCGCCGGTGAGCGACAGGATCTTCTTCGACCTGTCGACCACCTTGACCGACCCGCGGTCGTCGTAGCGAAAACGATGCTCGAAGAATGCGACCCGGGTGCCGTCGGGCGACACGCGAATGTCGCTGAGGTAGCCGTTGGCTTCGTAGAGCCGCGTGCCGGCCGGGTACTCCAGACGGCTTGGCCCATCGTCCAGCGTCTGGATCACGGCGATCGCCGATCCGTCCGGCGACCAGTCGGCGTCGTTGACGTGTTCGATCCACGACCGCGGCGCGCCGCCGACTGAGAGACGCGCGAGCGTGCCGTCGAACACGCGATGCTTCTGCAGCACCGCGCCCGTCAGGATGGCGAGTTCGCCTTTGCTCGACACCGAGAGGAGGTGGGTATCGCTCAGGCCGAGCGGTTGTGGAACGACGGAGCCCTGGCGCAGGACAAACAGCTCCGGCGCGGTGCCCGTCCTCGCTGCGCTATACGCGATCGCGCCGTCGGGCATGAACCGCGCGTTGGTCAGGAACAGCGGTTCGAAGGTCTTGCGCTCGAACACAAGAGGCGACGTGCTGCCGCTGTGTCCAAGCCGATAGCCCGCGATACCGGCGATGGCGACGAGGACGAGGGCGGCGGCCGTAATCTTCGGCCAGCGCGCCGATCGGCGAACGGCGGCGACCGGCGCGACACCCGACGCCGTTCCCGGCGACGACCCGGAGAGCGCCTCGAGCGCAAACGCGACGTCGCGGGCCGTCTGAAAGCGCTCGTTGACGTTTTTTTCGAGCGCGTGCCGAAGGATGCGCTCGACGGCCGCCGGCAGGTCGCTTCGCGTCGCGGCCAGCTCGGGCGGATCCTCGTTGAGAATCGCCGTCATCGTCTCGGCCGGCGTCTCGCGCTTGAACGCGCGCTGGCCCGAGAGCATTTCGTAGAGGACCGCGCCCAGCGCGAACAGATCCGCGCGCTGATCCACCGTCTGTCCACGAATCTGTTCCGGCGCCATGTAGCCGACCGTGCCCATGACGGTGCCGGGATCGGTGACGATGCGCACCGTCTGGGTGGCGCTTTCGGCAGTGCCGGCCGCCGCGCTCGCGAGACCGAAATCGAGAATCTTGACCTGTCCGTCGGCCAAGAGAAACAGGTTCTCGGGCTTGAGGTCGCGGTGCACGATGCCATTGGCATGCGCGGCGGCCAGACCCCGAGCGACCTGCACCCCGATCTCCACGGCCTTCCGCGGTGGTAATGCCCCGCCGCGCAGCCGATCGCGCAAGGTCTCGCCGTGGAGCAGTTCCATCACGAGGTAGATCTGACCGTCGTGGAGACCGGTGTCGTAGATCGCCAGGATGTTGGGATGCGAGAGCGCGGCGATCGCCTGAGCCTCGCGCTCGAAACGCGCACGACGCGCCGGATCGCCGGCAAAGGACGCCGACAGGATCTTGATCGCGACGTCGCGCTGAAGGCGCGTATCGCGGGCGCGATGCACCTCGCCCATCCCGCCGGCGCCGACGGGAGCGAGGATCTCGTAGGCGCCGAAGCGTGTGCCGGGCGTCAGGCCGAAATCAGCCGCCAACCTTGCGCTTTCCCGGCGTCGGCGGCGCCGGCTCCTTCATCAATCGCTCGACCGGCTTCTCCTTCAACATGCGCAGCCCTTCCTGCACGGCGCGCTCGAGCTGGGGGTCGTGGCCGGCGATCACGTCCTTCGGCCAGTTCTCCACGTCGACGTCGGGAGCGACGCCCTCGTTTTCGACCGCCCACTTGCCGTCGCGATCGAAGAAGCCGCCGCGCGGCGCGATCATCGAGCCGCCGTCGATGAACGTCGGCGTGTCGGCGGTATGGACGAGGCCGCCCCAGGTGCGTTTGCCGACCAGCAGGCCGACCTTGCGGTGCCGGAACATGTAGGGCATCAGGTCGCCGCCGGAGCCGGCCATTTCGTTGATGATCATCACCTTGGGTCCCCAGATCCCGGCCGCCGGGCTCGTGAACGGCACGCGATCGCCGGCAACGTTGTTGAAGTAGCCGTCGAAATCGCGCTGCAGCACGTCGATGATGTAGTCCGCCGCCGAGCCGCCGCCGTTGTAGCGTTCGTCGACGATCGCTCCCTTCTTGTCCTGCTGCGAGAAGTAGTAGCGATTCATGCTGGTGTAGCCGGGCTGGCCGGTGTTGGGCAGATACACGTAGGCGAGCTGGCCGTTCGACAGCTTGTCGACGAGCCGCCGGTTCGCCTCGACCCAGGCGCGCGTGCGCAGCGTCTGCTCGTTGGCGACCGGGATCACCGTCACCTGTCTGGCCCCCTCCATCGCCGGACGGCTGTTGATCGCCAGCACCGTCTGACGGTTCGCCGTGCCGTCGAGCAGGCGGTAGATGTTGTCGGGCGCCTTGAGCTCGATGCCGTTGACGGCGACCACGAAGTCGCCGACCTTGACGTCGACGCCCGGCGCGGCGAGCGGCGCGCGCAGATCCGGATTCCAGCTCTCGGTGTCGTAGATGCGCGCGATCTTGTAGCGGCCGCTGTCGACGGTGAAGTCGGCGCCGAGCAGGCCGCCAATCGACGGCGGCACGTCGGGCATGTCGCCACCGCGGACGTACGAGTGGCCGATCGAAATCTCGGCGCCCATCATGTCGAGCAGGTAGTTGAGATCGGCGCGGTGATTCACGTACGGCAGGAACTGGCCGTACATCTCCCTGTCCTTCGCCCAGTCGGTGCCGTGCATGTTCGGCACGTAGAGATAGTCGCGCTGGTTGCGCCAACCCTCGTCGAAGATCTGCCTGAACTCGTCCTTCGGCTCGAGATACATCCGCAGCGTCGCGTTGACGCGCCCCTGTCCTGCCGCCGGCGGATTGCGATCCGCGTCGACGAGAAACAGTCCCGGACCGGTGGCGCCGCCAGCCGGACCGCGGCCGCCGCCGCGGCCGCCGCCGCCGGTCCGATACAGCAGCTTGCGCCCGTCGGCGCTGACCGCGTAATCGGCCGCGCTGGTGACGAACGTCGCAGCACGGCGATCGCTGAGGCGGTAGCGGATGACGGCGTTGCCGCCCGCCGCGCCGCCTCTCCCGCCGCCATCGTCTTCGCCGGCCGCCGCGGCCTGCTCGTAGAAGACGGTGCCGGCAACGCCGGGCAGCAGCTTGTCGTAGTCGCGCACCGGCACGTTGGGAATCGCGACGATGCGCTGCGACAGGCCGTCGAAATCGATCTGGACGGTTACCGGGACGCGCGGCGCGCGGTCCGGCTGCTCCTGCGACGCCGCCGCGTCGCCACGCGGGGCGGAGTCGCCCGCCTGGTCCGCGGCCGCACCGCGTCCGCCACGGCCGCGGCCGCCCGGGGCCTCAGGCGTACCGCGTCCTGGCGCGAAGGTGACGCCGGTGTCTTCGTCGCTCTCAGGCAGGAGCGGGCTCGGCTCCCCCTTCTTCAGCACCGCGAGGTACAGCCCGAAGTTCTCGTTGTGGTCGTAGGACGTCATGTCGAGCCACTGCGACCGCAGGCCGAAGTCGGTCGAGGCCAGGAACCACACGTACTTGCCGCTCGCGTCCCAGACTGGCCAGGTCGCGTCCGCCAGGCCGTCGGTCACCTGCTTCGATTCACCCGTCTCGACGTTGCTGATGAAGATCGCCTTGTAGAGCGTGTTGAGGTGGGCCGCATAGGCGACGTACTTGGAGTCGGGACTCCACGAGGGATTCTCGGTGCGCTGCGGCACCATCCACGGATCGCGGCCGACGATCCGTCCCTCGCCGCTGGCGACGTCGAGCACCCACACGCTCAGGTTGGTGTCGGTATAGAGCAGGCGCTTCGAGTCGGGCGACCACGACGGCGTGTAGTAGTGAAATTTCCCTTCGAGCGGAATCTCGCGCGGCGTGCCGAGGCCGTCCTGCGGCTCGATGATCAGCTTGTACTCGCCGGACTTGTCGCTGAAGTACGACACGTACTTGCCGTCGGGCGACCAGGCCGGATCGCGCTCGGCCGATCCGCTCGAGTGCGACAGGTTGCGGACGTCCCCTTTTTCGACGGGGATCGTGAAAATCTCGCCGCGCGATTCGACGACGATCCGCTTGCCGGTCGGCGACAGCGCGATGCTGGTCATCCGCGCCGTCACGTCCTCCCAACGCGGCATCATCCACGGAAAATCTCCGGCGGCGGTAATCGGGACGATCTTCTCCTTGCCGCTCTTCGCGTCCAGTTCGTGGATCTGCCCCGCCTGCTCGAAGACCACGGTGCTGCCGCTCGCATCCAGCGTCTTGACGTCGAAGTCGGTGAACTTCGTCGCCTGCGCGAGCGTCTTCGCCCTGGTGTCGAAGCTCCACACGTTCGACACGCCGTCGCGATCCGAGAGGAAGTAGACGGCGTCGCCGACCCAGACCGGGTCGATGTCCTTCGAGTTGGTCCACGGCGGCGAGACGAGCTCGTAGGTCTTGAGGTCGACGATCCAGATCGGCCGGTTCTGGCCGCCGCGGTAGTTGCGGCGCTCCTCGTCCCAGGAGTTGTTCATGCGATACGCGATGTGCGTGCCGTCGGACGAGATCTTTCCCTGGTAGCCGCGCGGCAGCGCCATCGGCTCCTCAATGCCGCCGTCGGCCGGCACCGTCCAGAAGCGCGGTGCGCCGGTCGGCGCGGCAGTGGCACGGCTCGACGCGAAGACGATCGATTTCCCGTCTGGCGTCCAGCCCTGCACCGCGTCGGCGCCCGGGTGCCAGGTCAGCCGCTTCGGCTCGCCGCCGTCGGCCGCGACGACGTAGACGTCGACGTTGCCGGCGTACTCGCCGCTGAAGGCGATCCAGCGGCCGTCTGGCGAGAAGTGCGGGTTGGTGGTCTGCCCCTGGAAGCTGGTCAGGCGGCGCGCGGCGCCGCCAGCCCGATCCACTGTCCAGATGTTGTTGGCGTAGGCGAAGGCGATCTGCGTCGCGCTGACCGTCGGCATCCGCAGCAGCTTGGTCGGCGCGCCGTTGGCCGCCGGCCGGCTGCTCAGTGCGGACACGATCAGCGTGCCCGCGGCGCACACCGCGGCGAGCGACGAGTTCTTCATGCTCTTGTCTCCAATTTCACCTCGCCAAGGCCCCGGAAGAGCCGCGGTTCGCGCCGGAGCGCGTGGATGGTACCATCTTTCCCCAGCAATGGACCGCTCAGGGCTGACGTGGAGACGCGCGATCGCAGGCGTGCTGACGCTGGTGGTCGTCGCCTACGCCGCCACGATCGGCTGGCTGATCGCCAACGAGACGCGGCTCGTGTTCCGCGCCGATGCGCCGTTCGACGCGCGGCGGCCGGCGCAGCCCTACGAACAGCTCGAGGAGCCGCCGGCAGCCACCGGCGGCCGGCCCACCGGCAGGGCGTGGCTGATGCCGGCGGTGTCGCCCGGCGCCGCGGTGTGGGTGGTCTATCTGCACGGCAACGACAGCACCCTCGCCAGCCGTATGAACGTGCTGCACTACGAGCGGTTGCGCGCCCTCGGCGTCAACGTGCTGGCGCCCGAGTATCGCGGCTTCGGCGGCCTCGCCGGCACGCCGACCGAGCCGGGGCTCGCCGAAGACGCCGCGCACTGGTACGACTACCTGCGCACCCGCCGGCACGTCGATCCGCAGCACATCGTGATCTACGGCTGGTCGCTCGGCTCGGCGGTCGCGGTCACGCTGGCGTCGCATGTCGACGCCGCCGCGGTGGTCCTCGAGGGAGCGCCCGCCTCGATCGTCGCCATCGGCCAGCAGCGGTACCCGATGTTTCCTGTACGGTTGATCATCCGGAATCCCTTCGAGTCGATCCTGCGGGTCGGCGCCATTCACGCGCCGATCCTGTTCCTGCACAGTCCCGAAGACGTCGTGGTGCCGATCGGCGAGGCCCGCCGGCTGTTCGCGGCGGCGCCGCAGCCGAAGCAGTTCGTGGAAGTGGCGGGCGGCCACATCTACGCCAGCGAGAAGGACCCGCGCTTCTTCCCCGCCGTCGCCTCGTTCCTCCACAGCCGGCGCCTCCTGCCGTGAGTCCCGCCGATCCTCACCAGCGGCTGCGCGAAGACGTGTCGATGCTCGGCGGCATGCTCGGCGACACGATCCGGGCGCGCGAGGGGGACGCGCTGTTCGAGACGGTGGAGCGGATCCGGCGGGCCGCCAAGGCGGCGCGTCAGGAGGCCGCGCAGGACGTCGGGCGGCTCGAGAAGCCGCTGCGCGACCTGCCGCTCGAGATGGCGGTGCCGGTGGCGCGCGCCTTCGCGCACTTCCTGGCGCTCGCCAACATCGCCGAGCAGCACCACCGCGTGCGGCGGCGGCGCGACTATCAGCGCGAGGACGCGTCGCGGGGCCAGCGCGGATCCTGTCAGCAGATCTTTCCGAAGATCCTCGAGGCAGGCGCGTCGCCCGAGGATCTGCACGCCGCCGCGGGCCGGATGCAGATCGCGCTGGTCGTCACCGCGCATCCGACGACGATCACCCGCCGCACGCTCGCCGCCGCCCACGCCCGCGTCGCGGCGGCGCTCGAGCGCCACGATCGCGGCGACCTCAGCGCGTTCGAGCGCGAGGAGGTCGAAGCCGGGCTTCGCCGCGAGATTCTCGCGATGTGGGGCACGGAGGACGTGCGGCGTCAGAAGCCGCGGCCGCTCGACGAAGTCCGCAGCGGCCTCTACATCTTCGAGCAGACGCTGTGGGACGCGCTGCCGCGCTGCCTCCGCGCCATGGACCGCGCCCTCCTCGAAGCGACCGGCGCGCGCCTGCCGCTGGCCGCCGCGCCGATCGTGTTCGGCTCGTGGATCGGCGGCGATCGCGACGGCAACCCGGCGATCACCGCCGAGGTCACGCGCGAGGCCTGCGCCGCCGCGCGCGCGCTCGCCGCGTCGCTCTACGCGCGGGAACTCGACGCGCTGGCCGGCGAGCTGCCGATCACGGCGGCGACCGCCGAGCTGCGCGACGCGACCGGCGGCGCCCGCGAACCGTACCGCGCGGTCATGCGCCACCTGGCGCGCCGGCTGCGCGAACCCGATCATCACGTTGGCGCCCGCGAGCTGCGCGACGCGCTGGAGCTCTGCCACCGGTCGCTCATCGAGACCGGGCAGCCCCTGCTCGCCGACGGGCGTCTCACCGACGTGCTCCGCCGGATCGCCGCCTTCGGCACCTCGCTCGTCCGCCTCGACATCCGCCAGCACGCGGAACGCCACGCGCAGGTACTGGACGCGCTAACCGGCCGCCTCGGGCTTGGACGCTACACCGAATGGAGCGAGGACGCGCGGCAGCAGTTCCTCCGCCACGCGATGCGTGAGCGCACGCCGGTGCCCCGCGATCTCGACGCCGGCCCCGACGTCGACGAGGCGCTCGCCACCTTCCGCGCGATCGCCGAAATCCCGCGCGACTCGCTGGGTGCCTACGTCATTTCGATGGCCCGGACGCCGTCCGACGTACTGGCCGTCGAGTACCTGCAGCAGGCCCACGGCTCGTCCTTGCGCGTCGTCCCGCTCTTCGAGGAAGTCGCGACGCTCGAGCAGGCCGGTGAGACGATGCGGGCCCTCTGGACGCCGCGAACCGGCGCCGCGAGCGAGCCACGATCGCTGCGCGTCGGCGGGATCTCCGCCGGCGACGGTGCGGCGGGGTCCGGCGGGGTGCAGCCCCCCAGCGAGGTGATGATCGGGTACTCCGACTCCGCCAAGGACGGCGGGCGGCTCGCCGCGAACTGGCATCTGTACAAGGCGCAGGAGGCGGTGGTCGCCGCGGCGCGCGACGCGGGTGTCGAGCTGACGCTGTTCCACGGTCGCGGCGGCAGCATCGGCCGCGGCGGCGGACCGATCCCGCTGGCGATGCGATCGCAGCCGCCGGGATCGATCAACGGGCGGCTGCGGGTGACCGTGCAGGGGGAGATGATCGAGGAACAGTTCGGGCTGCCGGAGATCGCGCTGCGCACGCTCGAGGTCTACGTGACCTCGGTGCTGCGCGCCTCGCTCGAAGCGCCGGCAGCCGTCCCCGAAGCATGGCGGGGCGCGATGGAACGGCTGGCGGGCGACGCGCACGCCGTCTACCGGCGCACCGTCTACGACGACCCGCGATTTCTCGCCTACTTTCACAGCGCCACGCCGGAGCAGGAGATCGCGCGCGCGCCGATCGGCAGCCGGCCGGCCCGGCGCGGCAGCCGCGGCGGCGTCGAATCGCTGCGCGCCATTCCGTGGGTCTTCGCCTGGACGCAGACGCGGCTGCTGCTGCCGTCGTGGCTCGGCACCGGCGAGGCGCTCGACGCCGCCGCGGCGCGCGGCGAACAGGATCTGGTGCGGCGGATGGCGCGCGAGTGGCCGTTCTTCAACGCCACGCTGCGCCTGATCGAGATGGCGCTCGCCGAGGCGGAGCCGGGGATCGCCGACGCCTACGATCGCGCGCTGGTGCCGCCGGAGCTGCGCGACGTCGGCACCGACCTGCGCGCCCGGCTCATGCGGGCCCGGGAGGCGGTCCTCGACGCGCTCGGGGCGCGCGTGCTGCTCGAAGACAATCCGGTGCTGCGCCGGTCGATCGACGTCCGCAACCCCTACGTCGATCCGATCAACTTCGTCCAGATCGCGCTCCTCACGCACCTGCGCGGCGGCCGCGGCGTCGACGACAACCTGTGGCGGGCTTTTCTGGTGACGGTCAACGGCATCGCCGCCGGCATGCGAAACGTCGGATAGCCACGGGCGCGACGCGCGGCGTCACGCGCTATAGTGCGTTCATGAAACGCGCCGTTCTCCTCCTGCTCGCCGCCGGTTCCCTTGTTCCCGCCCGGGCCGTGTTCACCGCCGCGCCACAGGCAGGCGCCCCGAGCGTGCTCGCGCCAGGCGCGACCGTCGACAAGATCGCCGGCGACTTCATCTTCACCGAAGGTCCGGCGTCGGACGATCGGGGCAATCTGTTTTTCGTCGATCAGGACAACAACCGGATCATGGAGTACGACACGGCCGGCAAGCTGACCACCTTCATGCAGCCCAGCGGCTACAGCAACGGCATGACGTTCGACGAGCACGGCCAGCTGATCGCCTGCGCCGACGAGAAGAACGAGATGTGGTCGATCGATCCGGCGACGAAGACGGTGACGCCGCTGTTCAACACCTACGAAGGCAAGCTGCTCAACGGACCCAACGACGTCTGGGTCAATCCGAAGACCGGCCTGATCTATTTCACCGATCCGTACTACGCCCGCAAGTGGTGGAACCGCGGACCGAAAGAGAGTCCGGAAACCGTCTACGTCTATTCGCGGGCGACCAAGAAAATGACGCGCATCATCGACGACATGCAGCAGCCCAACGGCATCATCGGCACGCCGGACGGCCGCACGCTCTACGTGTCGGACATCCGCGGCCGCAAGACGTTCGTCTACGACATCGCCGCCGACGGCACCCTGGCCAACAAGCGGCCGTTCTGCGACATGGGATCCGACGGCATGACGATCGATTCCGAGGGGAACGTCTACCTGACGTCAGGCCGGGCGGTCCACGTCTTCGGCAAGAGCGGCACGGAGATCGAGAGCATCCCAGTGGAGCAGGCGCCGGCCAACGTCGCCTTCGCCGGCAGCGATCACCGGACGCTCTTCATCACGGCGCGGACCGGGCTCTACGCCGTGAAGACGCGCGTCACGGGCGTCGGACCGCAGTAGAGCCGGTGAGCTGACATGCCGCTGGTGGTGACGCCCGACATCCTGATCCCTGAAGACGCGCTCGAGGAGCGGTTCGTCCGCGCGTCGGGCCCGGGCGGCCAGAACGTCAACAAGGTTGCGACGGCGGTCCAGCTCCGCTTCGATCCGTCGCGATCGGGACTGAGCGGCGAGGTTCGCGATCGTCTGCGGACCCTGTCCGGCTCTCGCGTGACCGACGCGGGCATCATCGTGATCGATGCCCGCGAGCACCGGACCCAGTCCCAGAACCGCGACGAGGCGCGTGCACGGCTGGTCGACCTGATTCGCCGCGCCCTGGTTCGGCCGAAGCGGCGTCGCAAGACGAAGCCGTCGCGCGCGGCGAAGCAGCGGCGCGTCGACGTCAAGAAACGCCGTGGGGACGCCAAACGCACGCGCGGACGCTTCCGCGACGAGGACTAGCGCAGCGCGAGCCGCGCCCCGCGCTACCGCTTGATCCAGGCGGCGATGTCGTCGACGACCGCCTGGTCGACGTGCGAAGGCTGTTCGTACTCGGCCGGCAGGCTCTTGCCGGTGCCGGGCAGGAAGAGGTGGTTCAGCGCCGGATACGAATGGAAGACGACGTTCGATCGGCCGGCGAGCGCCGCTTTCCAGCGCGCGAAGTCGTTCATCGTCACCTGGTAGTCGCGCTCTCCCTGCAGGACAAGGAACGGCTGCCCGAGCGTCTTCGCGGCGGTGGGCGCGTCGAAGCCTTTCAGGTCTACCCAGTACGACGCCGGCGCGTTCAACACGTACTGGCCGGCCGCGGCATCCGCCGGGGTCAGCGCGCGAATCCGGTCCGCGACCATCGACGTGGCGTCGATCTGCTTCTGTTCGTCTGGCGTCACAGTGCCGTCGGCCTCCGCCAGGTACTTCGTCTGCTCGACGAGGGCGTTCTCGAGCGGCCGCGCGGCGCCGGCCATGACGATGAGGCCGGCCAGTTTGGGATCGGCGGAGGCGATGCGCGGGATCAGCATGCCGCCGAGGCTGTGTCCGAGCACGTAGACGCGCGCGGGATCGACGCGGGGGGTCGCGCGCAGCACCGCCGCCGCCGCGAGCGCGTCGTCGACGACCTCCTCCTTGACCGTCCACGATTTCAGCGCCGCCATCTTCGGGCCGTAGACGCGCGTCCGTTTGTCGTAGCGCAGCACGGCGATGCCGCGTGAGGCGAGGCCGGCGGCCAGATCGGCAAACGGCCGGTTCGCCCCGACCGTTTCATCACGATCGTTCGCCCCCGATCCGTGCACCAGCACGATGCCGGGAAACGGCCCTGCCCCGTTGGGCAGCGTCAGCGTCCCTGGCAGCGCCCATTCGCCGGACCCGACCGTAACGTCGCTCGACCCGTACGACGATGGCGTCGCGTACGGCGGCGGCGAATAGGGGGCGGCCGCGGCGGCCGCCGGACGGAACGCCAGGCCCGAAATCCGATTGGCGGGATCGAAGGCGATCTGGAAATCGAGCTTGGCTTTCTCGAACTCGCAGGTCTGGATGACCATGTGCTTGTCGTCGATCGCGCGCACCCGCACGTGACTGCCGCACTGCTTGAGCGCGCCTGCCTGCATGAGCAGGGAATCCCAGCCGGCGCCGAAGCGTCCCGGCGGCAGCGCGGCCTTCATCCGGTCGTCGAACTGCGCTTCGACGCCGGCGTAGTTCTTCGAGGCGATCGAGGCGAGCACCGCCGCCGCGTGCGCCGTGTAGTCGGCGTCGGACAGCGCCGCCGGCGCCTGGGCGTCGAGGTTTGTGACCAACGCCAGCAGAAGCGTGACGAGCAGCGGCATCCCTGAATTATAAAGGCGCATGCGACGGCCATCGATCGGGATCCTGCTCATCACCGGCGCGGCGGCGCTGCCGCGCGCCGACTATGTCCGCCCGGCGCCGCAGCGCATCGACGTCGCGACGGGTGTCCATGCGTTCGTGTCGAAGCCGTACGGTGACGTCGGCCTCGACGGCAACTCGGTCGCGATCGTCGGCCGCGACGCCGTGCTCGTGTTCGACACCAACGGCACGCCGGCAGCGGCGGCACGCGTGCTCGCCGAGATCCGGAAGCTCACGCCGAAGCCGATCCGCTACGTCGTCAACTCGCACTGGCACTGGGACCATTGGTACGGCACCGAGACCTACACGGCCGCGTTTCCGGGCGTGAAAGTGATCGCGCACGAGAAGACCAAGACCCTGATGGCAGGGCCGGCGATCGAATTCAACCGCCCCGGACTCGAACAGCAGTTGCCCGACTACGTCGCCTCGCTCGAGAAGCGCGCGCAGACGGATGCGACGCTGGCGCCGCTCGCCGCGGAAGACCGCTTCTTCCTCGAGCAGAAGGAGAACGCACGTCTCGTCCTGCCCGACACGACCTATACGACGCGGCTGGACCTCGATCTCGGCGGCCGCCGCGTCCAGGTCCTGCACGAGGATCGCGCGATCACTCCCGGCGACACCTTCCTGTACCTGCCCGACGACCGGATCGTCGTCAGCGGCGATCTGCTGGTCAATCCGATCACCTTCGGCCTGAGCTCGTATCCATCCGGCTGGCTGAAGACGCTGGAGCGGCTCGACGCGCTCGACCCCGTGGTCATCGTCCCCGGCCACGGCGAGCCGCTGCGCGACAAGGCACTCTTGCACGCGACCATCGACGGGTTGCGCGAGCTGCTGAAGGAGGGCCGGGACGCGCAGGCACGCGGCCTCGACCCCGATCAGGCAAAGGAGGAGATCTTCCCCCGCCTGCACGATCGTATGGTTGCGATCACCAAAGACGATCCGAAGCTGAACGAACAGTTCAAGGTGTACTTCGTCGACTGGACGCTGCACCGCGTCTACGACGAGCTGCGCGGGCCGCTGACCGACGCAATCGCGGCGATTCCGCCGAAGTAGCGCCGGCCCCCTAAACGCGCGTCGCATCGGGCGGGCCGGGTCGTTGGATGCGGCCAGCTGACGGCACCGCTCGCGCTTACGCCGCTTTCAGCACCACCTTCAGGCAGTCGTCCTGCTTGTTGGTGAAGATGTCGTAGGCGAACGGCGCCTGGTCGAGCGGGAGCCGGTGCGTGATGACGAAACTCGGATCGATCTCGCCGGCGACAATCCGCTGCAGCAGCGGGCGCAGATAGCGATGCACGTGCGTCTGGCCGCTCTTGATGGTGAGCGAGCGGTTGACGATCGCGCCGATCGGGAACTTGTCCATGAACCCGCCGTAGACGCCGGCGATCGACACGGTGCCGCCGTTGCGGCAGCACATGATGGCCTGGCGCACGGCCGCGCCCCGCTCGGTCTCCATCATCAGCATCGTCTTCGCCTTGTCGTAGAGGTGCCAGGAATTGGCCGCGTGCGCTTCCATGCCGACCGCATCGATGCACGCGTCGGCGCCGCGGCCACCGGTCATCTCCCGAATCGCTTCGTAGACGTCGGTGTTCTCGTAGTTGATGGTCTCCGCGCCGGCGCGGTCGCGGGCGATGCGCATGCGGGACTCGAAGCGATCGATGGCGATGACCCGCTCCGCCCCGAGCAGGTAGGCGCTGGCGATGGCGAACTGCCCGACCGGTCCGCAGCCCCACACCGCAACCACGCTCCCTGGCTTGATGTTCGATTGCTCCGCCGCCATGTAGCCGGTCGGAAAGATGTCGGACAGGAACAGCGCCTGATCGTCGGAGAGTTCGCCAGGCACCTTCAAGGGACCGACATCCGCAAACGGCACCCGCACGTATTCCGCCTGGCCGCCCGGATAGCCGCCGAGCATGTGCGAGTAGCCGAAAATGCCGCAGGGAGAATAGCCCCACAGCTGCTCGGCCTCCCACGCGTTGGGATTCGAGTTCTCGCAGAGCGAGAACAGCTGCGCCTGGCACATGTTGCACCGGCCGCAGGCAATCGGAAACGGCACGACCACGCGATCGCCGCGGCGAAGGTGCTTCACCCCCTTGCCGACTTCCACGACCACGCCCATGAACTCGTGGCCGAGGACGTCCCCCTTGTGCATGGTCGGGATGAATCCGTCGTAGAGATGCACATCGGATCCGCAGATGGCGGTGCTCGTGACCCGGATGATCGCGTCGTGGGGGTTGAGGATCACGGGGTCGGGCACCCGTCGGACCTCGACTCGCTTCGTGCCCATCCAGCAGTTGGCCCTCATCGCGCGCCTCCGACGAACAGTTGTTCGACGCGCCCGCCTTCAGGCGTGTCGCCGAACGACGTCACTGCGCCGTTGCAGCCGGCGCGGGCGATTTCGCCGGTCTCAACCAGCTGCTTGAACTGGCGAAGCTGTTCCTGCACCCGCGCGGGGCTGCGCCGTCCAAACCACGCCGGCTGGAACTGCACGCGCACTTCGGTGCCGCGACTGCCCGGCGCGAGATCGAAGCGGACGTGCTCGACGATATCGCCGAACGGATCCAGCTCGTTCCACAGATGCGCGACCTCGTCGGGCGGGCGGTTGATCGTGAACGCCTTTGATACGGGGGGTGACGCATTCGCGCCAAAGCCACCGCGGCCGTGCGCCCGCCTGAGTTGGGTCAGCGCGAGCGCCGCCGCAGCCGCGCCGAGGCCGATCGCGGCCCATCTCCGCGCGTCGGACAGCGAGTCGGGATTGGTGTACTGCCGTGCTGCCATGTCGTGTCCCCCGTCCTTTGATGAAGGCCGCGGGGGCACACGGTGCAATGCGCGATCCTCCCGCCCCTCAGCAATACGCCTGGTTGCAGGGCGGGGGCTCAGCATCCGCGCCGTTGAAACCGCCCACCATCGTGGGGTGAATCGTGCAGTGATACGTGCTCGAACCGCTCGTCCCCATCGCGACCGCGGCGCTCGAGCCGCCCGGGGGGATGTCGGCCGTCTGCAGCGAGCCATCGTCGAGCATGATGTGGTGCGTGACGACATCGGCGTTCTTGAACACGACGAGCTGGCCCTTGTCGACGGTGGCCGGATTCGGACTGAAGGCAGTCTTGCCGTTCGAGCCGGAGATCGTAATCGTGATCGTCGTCTGGGCGAGAACGCCGGTGGACGTCGGGGTCGTAGGCGTACTGGCGCCGCTGCTGCTGCCGCCGCAACTCGCCGCGACGAGCACGGCTGCCAGCACCAGGGCTACCGAACCTGCCTTGAACATGACGTGTGTCCTCCAGGGAACCGTGAGCCCATGCGGAGCAAGGCGGATGCCCTGGATTTGACGGCGATCCAGGCGTCCGTCAGCGACTTACGGGCGAAGCGATTACGCGGCGAGTAAGCCGTTACGGATCGTGGCCGCCCTGGCATGGGGTCACCGTGCCTGGCGTACCATCGGGGTCATGGGAACCAGCGCGGCGAGCCGGCTCGGAGACTTCGGAATTCTGCTGCACGGCACCCGGGTCGAGACGGGCTCGACGTTCGACGTGCGGTCGCCGTACGACGGATCGCTGGTGGCGACGGTCCACAGCGCCGGCGCCGCCGAAATCGAGCGGGCGATCGCCGCCGCGGCCCGATCGTTCGAGACGACCAGACGGCTGCCCTCGTGGAAGCGCGCGGCGGTGCTCGAGCGGATTGCGGCGGCGGTGGCGCAGCGCCGCGACGAGTTCGCAGAGACGATCGCGCTCGAAGCCGGCAAACCGATCGCCCTCGCACGCGTCGAGGTCGACCGCGCCGCGTTCGTGCTGCGCGTCGGCGCCGAGGAGGCCAGGCGCATCACCGGCGAAATCCTGCCGCTCGACTGGCTGCCCGGCACCGAGGGGCGTGAGGCGCTGGTCCGGCGGGTGCCGCTCGGACCGATCGTCGGGATCACGCCGTTCAATTTTCCGGTGAACCTGGTCGCGCACAAGGTGGCGCCGGCGCTCGCCGCGGGCAACCCGCTGATCCTGCGGCCCGGTCCGCGGACGCCGGTCTCGGCGCTGCTGCTCGGGCGCCTCATCCTCGACGCGGGCTGGCCGCCCGACGCGCTCGCCGTCTTCCCCTGCAGCAACGACGACACGCTGCACCTCGTCGAAGACGATCGGATCAAGCTGCTCACCTTCACCGGAAGCGCGCCGGTCGGCTGGATGCTGAAGTCGCGCGCCGGCCGCAAACGCGTCACGCTGGAACTGGGCGGCAACGCCGCGGTGATCGTGCACGCCGACGCCGACGCCGGCCACGCCGCCGAACGTGTCGCATCGGGCGGCTTCGCCTACGCCGGGCAGTCGTGCATCTCGGCGCAGCGCATCTATGTGCACGCGGCGATCTACGACGCGTTCAGCGCGGCGATCGTCGCCCGCGCGCGCGCCCTGAAGATTGGGGATCCGCTCGACGAGTCGACCGATGTCGGGCCGGTCATCGACGCGGCCGCCGCGGACCGAATCGGCGAATGGATCGACGAGGCGCGTGCTGCCGGCGCGGTGGTGCTGACCGGCGGCGTCCGGCACGGGTCGGTCTGGGAACCGACGGTGATCGAGGGAGCGCCGGCGACCGCCCGAGTGAACTGCCGGGAGCTGTTCGGGCCGGTCGTGTCGCTGACCCGTTACGACGAGATCGGCCAGGCGATCGCGGCGGCCAACGACAGCGAGTTCGGCCTGCAGGCGGGGATCTTCAGCCATGACCAGCGGGTGATCGACGCCGCCATCGACGGCATCGACGCCGGCGGCATCATCGTCAACGACAGCTCGGCGTTCCGCGTCGACCACATGCCGTACGGCGGCGTCAAGCAGTCGGGCCTCGGGCGCGAAGGCGTCCGCTATGCGATCGAAGAGATGACGGAGTCGAAGCTGGTCGCCTACACCCGGCGCCGGTGAGCTCGCGCCTACTTGATGACCTGATAACCCGCCGGGACCAGGAACACATCGTCGGCAATCGCGTCGGTCTTCATCGAGAGGACTCTCGTCGTCACCTTCATCGCGCCCATGCCGGCCATCATGGCTGCCATCTGGCGGGCGTTGTCGGAGGCCCCTGGCCCGGCTTCGATCGTCATCGTGACCTCGGTCAGCACCGGCACACCCTGCACGGTGGCCATCGCCTTGGCCATCCGCTCCATGCCGGGCAGGCTTACCCCGGTTGCCCCCATCGCCGCGCCAGCCAGGTCGGCACCTGACATGGCTTTCTGGTAGGCGGCGTATTCGGCGGCGCCGGGCGCCTCCTTGGCGACCCACATCGACCCCTTCATGATCATGGTGACGCCCTGCATGGCGGCGGCGGCTTCGGGCGGTACCTGCGCGCCACCCATCTGCGAGAGGTTCATCGTGGTGTTGAACGCGTACTCGTCGCACTTCAACCCGTCGATCGTCTGCGACCGGCCGGTCGGGGCCACCGAATTCTCGAGGCTGCCCGCGGACGGCTGCCCGGTCGCCGGCTGCACCGGCGCCCCCGACGTGCGCGCGGTCTTCTGATTGTGGTCCAGCAGGACCACCTGCTTCGCGCCGGCATCGGTAATCGTCGACATGTTGCCCGGCAGGTTGGCGCTGCCGAGATCGACGTCCATCCGCCCTTTCGTGCCCTTGATTCGAGTGGTGATCGTCGGGGTCGGCAATCCGCCTGACTGAGCCATCGACGCCATGCCGCCTTCGGCCGTCGTTTTCTGCACGATGGTGACGTCGGCGTGTGCGACGACCGAGCACACGAAAAGGAGGAGGAGCGTCGCGGACCAGCGCTTCATCTTGTTGTGCCTCCGGAGCGGGACATCCCGCAGCTACTTGCAGCCGGTGTGATGGCAGCCACAGCGCAGCTCGCTGATGCTCCCCGCTTTCTTACAGTGATCGCTGCAGTACTTACCGAATTCGCCATCAGAAGAGACGGTGCAGGAGCAAGCCGGATGCGCGCATTTCTGTTCCATCGCGTCCTCCTCGACCGTGGGGTGCCGTAATGGCCCCGGGCTATTGTGCCACGGGCGGAAGCGGCGGCGGGGTTTACACTGGACGGGTGAGTCGGTGGACGGTGGCGGCGCTGGCGGTGATCACGGCGGTGGGCCTTGGCGCGGAACAACGGCCGCGGCTGAGGTCGAGCGTCGAGCTCACCGTGGCGACCGCGACGGTGCGCGACGAGAACGGCAAGCTGGTCACCGGGCTGCCGCGCGAGGCATTCGAGGTCTCCGAGGACGGCGTGCCGGTGCCCATCTCGCAGTTCACCAACGAGCGGGTCCCGCTCGGCCTGGGTCTGCTGCTCGACATCAGCGACAGCATGTTCGGCCGCCGCATCAAGGACGCCGAGGGGGCGGTGGAGCGCTTCCTGACCTCGCTCCTCGATCCGGCCGACGCGTTCTTTCTGATGACGTTCAACCACCAGCCGGCTTTGCTCTTCGGCTGGCAGAGCGACGCGACCGGCGTCCACGATTCGCTGACGGCGCTGCGGCCGACCGGCTCCACCGCGATCTACGACGCGATGGTCGCCGCCATGCCCTACCTCCAGAACCGGCCGCGCGAGCGCGCGGCGCTCGTGCTCGTCACCGACGGCGCCGATACCGCGAGCGACGTCACGCTGCACGACCTGCGGCCGGCGCTGGTCCGCAGCGACGCCTTCGTCTACGCGATCGCCATCGATACGCCGGAGCCGCAGTACATCGCGCACCGGGTCAGCCTGGAGACCCTGAACGAGATCACCAGCCAGAGCGGCGGCCACACCGAGCTCGTCCGCGCGACCGAGGATCTCGACGTGGCGACCAAGAACATCGCCGACGAGCTCAATAGTCAATACGTGATCGGCTATTCCTCGCCGCACCCCGGCGACGGCCAGTACCACAGCATCCGCGTGCGGGCGACGAACCCGGCCTACAAAGTCCGCGCGCGGACGGGATACGTCGCGGTCCGGAAGACGCTGCCGTAGGAGGACCGACCGCCCGTCCTCCTCATTTCTGCAGCACCCACGTCGTCATCGCGCGCTGGTTCTGGACGTTGGTGGTCTTGATCGGATCGAGCAGCGTCCCGCCCAGCTCGTAGCCGGCGTCGAGCAGCAGCCGCTCGTCGACGACGAAGCGATCACTGCCGTCGGGAAGACGGACGCGGCCGGCAGTTTCCGGCAGCACGTGCTCGATCCCGATACTCGACGCGAGCCGCGCGAAGAACAGGCCGCCGCGCGCCAGCACGCGCCACATCTCGTCGAGCATGCGATCGAAATGGACCCGATCGCGCGCGAAGTGCAGAACGGCGCTGCAGATCACCGCGTCCATGCGTCCGTCCGGCCACGGCAGCACGTGCAGCGCGCCCTGGCGGAGGTTATCGTGCGGCAGCGTCGGCGCCAGCCGCGCGGCGAGCTTCTTCGTGGCGGCCACCGCGGCCGGATCCTCATCGATGGCGAACACCTCGTAGCCATGCGCCAGGAAATACGGCAGGTTACGGCCCGCGCCGCAGCCGGCGTCCAGGATGCGCCGGCGCCCGTCGAACCGGCCGCGCAGAAGCTGGTCGAACAGATAGATGTCGATGTCGCCAAGCCGCGCGCGCAGGTCATTCGAAGGTACCGGGTTCGTCATGGGATCGCCTACACTGTACTGCCGACACCGTGAGCACCATTCTCCAGCGTCTTCCCGCCGGCCAGAAGGTCGGCATCGCATTTTCCGGCGGCCTCGACACGAGTGCAGCGCTGCACTGGATGCGCAGCAAGGGAGCGATCCCCTACGCGTATACGGCGAATCTCGGCCAGCCCGACGAGCCGGATTACGACGAGATCCCGCGCAAGGCGCTCCTCTATGGCGCTGAAGCGGCGCGGCTCGTCGACTGCCGTCCGCAGCTCGTCGCCGAGGGCATCGCCGCGCTGCAGTGCGGCGCGTTCCACATCTCCACCGCCGGCGTCCCGTACTTCAACACCACGCCGATCGGCCGCGCCGTCACCGGGACGATGCTGGTCGCCGCGATGAAGGCCGACGAGGTCAACATCTGGGGCGACGGCAGCACCTTCAAGGGAAACGACATCGAACGCTTCTACCGTTACGGGCTGCTGGCCAATCCATCGCTGAAGATCTACAAGCCGTGGCTCGACCAGCAGTTCATCGACGAGCTCGGCGGACGGGCTGAAATGTCGGCCTACATGTCGGCGCACGGGTTCGCCTACAAGATGTCGGCCGAGAAAGCCTATTCCACCGATTCGAACATGCTCGGCGCGACGCACGAGGCCAAGGATCTCGAGCGGCTCGACACCGGCATCACGATCGTCCAGCCGATCATGGGCGTTGCCGCCTGGCGCGACGACGTCGCCGTCAAGCGCGAGGAGGTCAGCATCCGCTTCGAGGAAGGGCAGCCGGTCGCCTTGAACGGCATCACCTTCAAGGACCAGGTGCAGATGCTCCTCGAGGCGAACCGCATCGGCGGCCGTCACGGCCTCGGCATGAGCGACCAGATCGAGAACCGGATCATCGAGGCGAAGAGCCGCGGCATCTACGAGGCGCCCGGTCTCGCCCTCCTGTTCATCGCCTACGAGCGCCTGATCACCGGCATCCACAACGAAGACACGATCGAGCAGTATCGCGACAACGGACGCCGTCTCGGCCGGCTGCTCTACCAGGGGCGCTGGTTCGATCCGCAAGCCATGATGCTGCGCGAAACCGCGCAGCGCTGGGTGGCCCGCGCGGTCACCGGCGAGGTCGCGATCGAGCTGCGCCGCGGCAACGATTACTCCATCCTGAACACGGTGTCGCCGAGCCTCACCTACAAGCCGGAGCGGCTGACGATGGAGAAGGGCGAATCGACGTTCACACCACAGGATCGCATCGGCCAGTTGACGATGCGCAATCTCGACATCACCGATACCCGCGACAAGCTCATCACCTACGCCAAGGTCGGCCTGCTGGCGCCGTTCGGCCCGACGGCGCTGCCGGCGCCGAGCGGCGCCGACGGGTCCCATTCCGGCGAGCCCGGAGATGACCGGTAGACTCCCGGCAGTCGCGATCGTGGTCGCGCTGGCCATCGGCGCGTGCGGCGGCAGCAGCGGCGGCGGATCGTCGACCGCCACGTCCCCCTCGCCCGCACCGGCACTCCCCGTCAGTAGCGCCTGCGCCGCGGTCGCGCAGTCTTCGGCATCCGCCGGCACGGCGATCGTCAACGGCGCCGACTGCTCGACCGACGGTTCCGCCGTCGTGCTGCTGAACCTGAAGGACAGCAGCGGCCAGCAGCTGGGCGCCTGCAGCGGAACGATCATCTCGGCCCGTGCCGTCCTCACCGCGGCCCACTGCCTGCAGCCGCCCGCGGCGTCGGTGCTGATCTATCTGGGCAGCGGCCCGCAACTCGCCTCGAGTTCGTTCGCGCCGCACCCATCGTGGCGCGATGCGAATACGTCGCAGTTCGACGTCGGCGTCGTCCAATTCGCGTCCGACATCGGCCGCGCGCCCAAGCCGCTGCTCCTGAGCCGCGACGCGCGCGTCGGCGAGACCGCCGTGATCGCCGGCTGGGGCAAGAGCTCGGCGACCGGGGAAACCGCGACCCTGCGGGCCGGCGTGGCCGTCATCACCGCGGTGTCGCCCCTCACGCTGCAGACCACCTCCACGACCACGGCGAGTGCGGTGTGCCAGGGTGATTCCGGGGGGCCGATCCTCGTCCAGGAGGCGGGCGCGTGGGCCATCGCGGGCGTCATCTCCGCCAACTCCACCCTGGCGTGTTCGTTCGGCGACAACATCTACGCCGCCGTGCGCGCCGCCGAGAATCAATCGTTCATCCTCGGTCTCGTGCCGGCCGCCAGCCGCCAATAGGCGGACGCGGGCGATACCCAGGTGCGGGACACGGTCATCAGAGCGGGCGGACTGGCGATGGCGCTGGGCTATGGGGCGCTGATCGCGTGGATCTACGCCAACCAGCCACAGTCGGTGGCGGAGGTGAGCGGCGGACTCACCGCGATGGCGGGCGTCTACGCGATCGATCGACCGGCGTTCGACGACGGGCTGCAGTTCTTCCGGCACGATCAGTTCCCGGAAGCGCGCGCGGCGTTCGGCCGCGCCGATCGCGCGCAGCGCGACGCCCGCACGCAGTTCTACATCGCCTACGCCTTTTACCGCGAAGGGTGGGGACGGCTCTATGACGACGACCCGCTGTTCACGAAGGGACTGGCGGCGGTCGACCGGGCGATCGCGGTCGCTCCGGACGGGCGGCTGGTCGTCGACGATCCCGATCTCCAGATGCACTCGGCCGACGAACTGCGGGCGGAGCTCGAGCGGGGCCTGACGATCGAAGCGGCGGACTTCAATCCGCTGCGGGTGTTCAGGAAACGCAAATGAGCTCGGTTCGCGAAGCGATCGTGCTTCCGCTGATGCTGCTCACAGCGACGCTGATGGCGGGCGTCCAACCCGGCGCGCCGCTGGTCTTCGTCCCGCCCACGCCGTACTCGCTCGTGCTCGGCACGCTCGTCGTGGCGGCGCTCATCCGCAGCGGCGCCCTCGATCCCGCTCGACTGCTGCATGGCTCACGGCCAATCCTGGCCAACGCCAACGGCGCGGTCGTCCTCATCGCGCTCCTCGTCGCGGCGGCGGCGGTGCTGACGATGATCACTCCGGGCAGCGGGCTGCCGCGGTTCTTCGTCGCGGCGTTCCTGTTCGTCCTGCTGCTCAACACCATCGTCGCGCAGCCGGATCGCGTCCGCCTGCTGCGCAGTCTCGCGGTGATTCTCGGCGCCGGGCTCATCCTCAAGTTCGTCGTCCTGGCGGCGCTGGCGGAGCCGGCCGCGAGCGCGACCGGACGCGTACTGGTCGCCGTCTTCGACGCGGCGACGTTCGGGTCTATCGCGCAGGTGCAGCAGCCGAGCTCGGCCGGCTACCTCGCGTTCGCAGCGATCGCGCTGCTGCTCGGGGCCGCGGCTCTGCTGCCAGCTCGACGCGCCGTCACCACGGCATCTGCCATGCAGCGTCGGGAGGCATGAGCGTCGTCAAACTCCGCCGAGATGCCGTCGACGCCCTCGAGCACGCAATGCAGGGCGTGCAGACCTACGATGTTGAGCGGATCGAAGGTCGCGACTGGGATCCGGGCCTGATAGGGAAGAGGTCGGCGGCGCGCGTGCAAATCGTGGACGACACACCGGTGGAACACGAAGTGACGATCGTGATGCGGCGGCATACCGATCGCGGTCGCCGGCGCTGACCTCGGCCGTTTCCCCCTCCCGATTTCACCGGCTGCTGGAACGCGCTTTCTGCAAGGCGGGACGGCCTGGCGTGTCGCCGTTCCTGCAAATCTCGGCGAGATGGCGGCGATACTCGCCCGCCGAGCTCGCGTCGCCGGACTGCTCCGCCGCCTCCGCCGCGCCTGCCAGGGCGCGGAAGCGATTCGGCTCCTTGGCCATCGTTTTCCTGAACTCGAGGAGCGCGTCCGATGGACGCTTCAGCTGCATCAGCATCTCGGCGAGCAGCTCGCGTCCCGGGGCGATCGGACCTGGAGAGATCGCCGACTTCTCGGTCGCGTCCTCCCGATCGGCCGCCTCGCTCATCGTCTGCAGTGCGGCATCGGAGCGTCCGTCCGCCAGGGCGAGCCACGCCGAGACGGCGAGCCCTTGAATCGCGACCTGCTCCGCCCAGTACTTGTCGCCAGACTTGTTCAGTGCGTCGATCCTGAGCTGCAACTCGCGGGAGGCGTCCTTCGCCTCCGCTGTGCCGCCGGCCCGCGCGCCGCCGAGGCCGCGCGCAAACCAGGTGAGCGCTTCGGCGTAGGCCGTCCCGGTAGGCCTCACCTCGAGCTGCGCGGCCTCCGCCCACACGCCGCGCTCGAGCGCGTAGCGGGCCGGAATGGCCGCCAGCGCATAGTCGGCGGCCGCGGGGGGAGCCGCGCCAGCGGTCCGGTTCTGACTGGCCGCGATGCGCGGCGCGTCTTCGAGGATGGCGCGGGCCTTGGCATCCTGCCCCGTCTGCAGGTACGCGTAGATCTCGTAGTCGCTGGCGTGCAGCGCTTCGTTGACGTTGCCGCCGCGCTTCGCCGACGCCGCCGACAGGATGTTGGTGTCGATCGAGTCCTGCCAGTAGCCGAGGCGGGTGAAGGTGTGCGAGGGCATGTGCAGCGCGTGCGGGGCGTCGGGCGCGATCGTCGCGTAGCGGCGTGCCGCTTCGACCGCCTTTGGCGCCAGGGCCGGGACGTCATAGGCGTGGATGATGTAGTGCGCGAGTCCGGGGTGATCCGGCTGCTTCGCCCAGAGGACCTCGAGCATCGCGCCGGCCTTCAACTGATCGGCGTAGCTCTTGTCGGTCGGATCCGCCGCCGCCGCGAGCGCCGCACCGTAGAACGCCTTCGCCTCGGTGTCGTCTGGATACGCGTCTACGAGACGCGCCATCGCATCCCGATACGCGACCATGCGCGTGTGCTGATCGAGGGTGTCGAACCGATCGTAGAGCGATGACACCGCGTCGATATAGGCGCGTTCGCGTGGCGTCCTGGCGCCCGTCGCCTTCGCGCGCTGCACTGTGTCGCGTCCGGTGGACAGCTGCGGCGCCGCTCGCGGCGCTGGAGAGAACGGGTTTCCCCACTGCGACAGCGCAATCCCCCAGACCGCGATGCCGCACGAAGGATCCGCCGCTGCAACGTCCCCGAATGCGTCGATCGCGGCGCCGAACTCGAACGAATGGAGCAGCGCTACGCCGCGCGCGAGCGCCGGCTGCACTGAGGCGCCGCAGGAATTGGCGAACGTCACCGTGCCCAGATGGCCGGTGTGTTGAGCCCGCGCCGGCACCACCGCGCCGGCGACGGCCGCCGCCGCCATGGCCACCGTGACCGCGAGACTCAGCCGCACGAGCTCACTCCTGTCCCAGGAGCGTGGGGAGGCACCGGCATCCGTAGACGATACTCCTGGCGTCGCAGCGTGTCATTCGCTGGCGATGCTATCCTGCCCGGATGTCGAGATGGATGACAGTCACGGCCGGCGCACTCGTCAGCGTGGCGTTGTTGAGCGCGCAGCGCGGCAGTCAGCCGTTCCCCGGCGGCCTCAATCCCGACGGTTCGCTCCGGCCGAGCGCACCGGTCAGCCGCTATTTCACGCAGGACGCGTATACCGAGTACGCGATTCTCGAGCCGGGCAGCGAGGCGTTCCGGATCCGCTACCTCTTCGAGACCGCCAGAGCCGGCGCGACCGAGATGGTGAACGCGACGCGCGGCGGCAGCGAAGGCAGCGGCGTCGAAGTCTACGACCCGCGAACCGGCCGGCCGCTCACGTTCACGTACGAACCGGTGCCAGGGGAGGCTGACGCCCACCAGATCCGCGCCACGCTCGTTCATCCCGTGCCGGAAGGCGGCATCGGCCGGATCCTCGTGTACAAGACCTACAAGGACGCCCGTACCTACATGATGGACGGCACGGACGTCGTCTGGGTACGCAGCCTGGCCGGCTACCGCCTCGGCGTGATCCTGCCGAAGGGCTACGCGTTCATCTCGTCTGACGTCGCCGCGCAGCTCTCGACCACGGCCGACGGGCGGCTGAAGCTCGCCTTCGCCAATCCGAGCGGCCAGTCGAATCCGCTGACGATCCATGCGCGACCTACCGCGGCGGCCTTCACGCCGTCGCCGTTCGACGACATGTTCTTCGATGACGTCAAGACGCTCTACGACCTCGACGCGCCCGAGTCCGGGCAGATCGCCCTCGAGCAGATCTACAGCGACTATCGCAAGGGCCCGCGCGCGCGGCTCGACTCACTGTCCTACCTCGAGCTGCGGGATCTGAAGGTGACCGATCTCGACACGGCGCACGAGTTGTCGATCGTCAAGGACAAAGGGGCGACGTTTGCAAAACTCGAGGTCCCGATCACCGACGACCGCCAGAGCGCCCACCTGAAGCTGACCGGCTCTGTGAAGGCGCCCAGCTACACACTCGTCGGAGGCGAGCTCGTCTTCCAGCGGACCCTGAAGGGGCTGCGCAATACGGTCGTACTGCCAAAGGGCTGGGAGGTGTCGGGCGTGTCGCAGTCGGCCACGATCGGCACCGACCGCAATGGACGCGCCTTCGTTTCGCTCGTCAACCTGAATGCGGAGAACAACTACAAGGTGACGATCCGGGCGCGGAAGAGCCGGTAAGCGCCGCGCGCGCCGTGCGTCAGACGTAATACTGTTTGTAGCGGCCCCGCCGGAACAGAAATCCACCGAGCGGCCCCAGCCAGCCGAGCACGTAGTACATGTGCCCGAGGTCGGTGATTTCGATCAGGTTGCCGTCGAAATCCTTCACGAAGAACAGCCAATGTCCGCGCGGGGATTGTTCTGGCGGGCCGACGATCTCGATGCCGTCTGCCTTCGACAGATAGTCGTACCATCGGCGGATGCCGCGCACGTTGAGGCAGATGTGCGACAGGCCCCGGCGGTGCCATTCGAGGAGGTGCGGCGGCAGCTGCGGCTCGAAATGGAAAATCTCGATCACGCCGCCGCCCGGCATGCGGATCCAGCCGATCTTGCAGGTGCCGCCGGGCGGCGCGCCGAAGAAGCCGCTGACGCGATCGGCCGGCGCGTCCGTGACGCCGACCAGCGGGCAGCCGAACACGCGCCACCAGAACCTCACCGTGCGGTTGAAATCCGAGACGGTGATCCCGGTGTGGCTGAAGGAACGCGCTTTCATGCGACCCCCATGATGTGATCGGCGGTACGAAGCGCCTGCGCCGCGATCGTCAGGCCGGGGTTGACGGCCGCCGACGAGGGGAAGAACGACGCGTCGACGACGAAGAGGTTGTCGACGTCGTGCGCGCGGCACCATGGGTCGAGCACCGAGGTGCGCGGGTCGCGGCCGAAAACGAGCGTGCCGCACTGATGCGTCGTGTTCTTGGTGCCGGCCATGTGCGCGAACACCTTCGGCGACCAGTAGCCGAGCCTGCCGAGAATCTCCCGCAACGTGTCGACGAGCCTGGCGTGCGCGCGCTGGTTGTTCTGGCGCACGTCGAGCACGATGCGTCCATCAGGCGCGAGCCGGACGCGGTTGTCGGGATCGGGCAGGTCCTCGGTCATCGCCAGCCAGTCGGTGGCGCGCGACACCCACCGCTGGTAGGCCCAGAGGGGAATGTGGCGCATCGCGATCCCCTTGTAGACCCAGGCGTCGCCGGTGATCTTGGCCATGATCGCGTGCGTCCGCCCCTGCGACTGGATTTGCCCGAGCGGATACGGCGCGTGCGCGCCGGCGAGGTAGAAATCGTTGATGGCGAGCGTCTTCTGGAACTCGTCGTGGTTCGTCTGCCAGCGCACCCCCTCGAGCATCGTCGCCAGGTGCGCCATGTAGCGCCGGCCGACGAGGCCCGACGAGTTGGCGAGGCCGTGCGGGTGCTTGTCGGTCGCCGACCGCAGCAGCAGCGCGGCGGAATTGATCGCGCCGCACGAGACGACGACCGTTGGCGCCGCGACGACCTCGACGGCGCCGCCGCGCTCGATCTCGACGGCCGTCACTGTCCGGCCCGCCGGATCGGTCAGCAGCCGCCGCGCCGTGGCGTTGGTCCACAGCGTCACGTTCGCCGCCGCCTGCAGCGGGCGCACCGCGACGACGTCGGCGTCGCTCTTGGCGTGGATGCGGCAGACGAACGAGTTGCAGGTGTTGCACAGGCGGCAGCCGTTCGGGCCGCCGACGTCGATCAGCCCGAGCGGCAGCGGCGACGGATGCAGCCCCAGCCCGCGCAGCCGGTCGGCGATGCGGCCCATCCCCGGCGCATGCGGCACGGCCGGAAACGGGTACGGCGCGGCGTGCGGCGGCTCGGTCGGATCGTCGCCGAGCCCGCCGCGCACGCGGTACAGACGTTCGGCGCGATCGTAGTACGGCGCCAGCGTGTCGTAGTCGATGGGCCACGCCGGCGATACGCCGTCGGCGTGCTGCACGTCATGGAAGTCTTCGCGCCGCAGCCGGTAGAGCACGCTGCCCCAGAACTTCGTGTTGCCGCCGACGTTGTAGTGCGTGTAGGGGCGGAACTCGCGGCCTTCGTTGTCCAGCCACGTCTCCCGGGTGCGGTAGCGAAGGTCCTTCCAGACCGCCGCCGCGCTCCAGTTCTCGTCTTCCTGCGCGACGAAGTCGCCGCGCTCGATCACCAGCAGCCGCGCTCCCGACCCGGCGAGCGCCTGCGCGATCGTGCCGCCACCGGCGCCGGTGCCGATGACGATGATGTCGTAGGACTGGATCACAGCGAACCGTACACCTCGTCCATCAGCCGATGGTCCTCCCTGGCGCGCTCGAGGCTCATCTGCGGCGGCGCACCGCTGCGGATCGCGCCGACGAAATCGCGATACATCGCGCGGTAGCCGCGGAAATCGTTCATCCCCGGCCAGATCAGCCGCGGCATGAATTGACCGCGCGCGACGATGAACAAGCCGTTCGACTCGAACGTGATGACGCCGCGGCGTCCGAAGATCTTCGAGAGACGCATGCCGCGCAGCAGCGACGGAACCTCGCGCGAGTAATAGAGCGTGCCGGCGGCGCTGTTGTCGTACTGGAACGCCACCATCATGCTCTTGGCGCGGCGATCGCCGCCGCCGCCCGCGGCGCTCGGCCGCATCCCCTCGATGCGGACGATGCGCGGACCGAGGCTGGCGGCGAAGTGCAGCCAGTGGATCCCTTCCTCGAAGAACGCATCGCCGCCGGCCAGCGTCTCGTCGTTGCGCCAGTCGTCGGCGGTCTTGAGCCGCCGCGCGATGGTGACGTAGTGCGCGAACAGCATGTCGCCGATCAGGCCTTCCGCGAGCAGCCGGCGGAGCCGGACCGCGAGCGGCTTGTAGTGATCGTTCTCGCCGACGAGGACCACGCGTCCGGCGCGATCGCGCGCCGCGGCCGCGGTCTGGTAGCTGTCGATCGAGGGGAACGCCGGTTTCTCCACGATCACGTGCTTGCCGGCCGCGAGCGCCCGCAGCGTCAGCTCCAGATGGAACTTCGGCGGCACCGCGATCAGCACGGCATCGATCGACGGATCGGTGATCGCCGCGTCGTAGTCGCCGTAACTGGCGACGCCGCCGTAGCGCTGGCGATACGCCTCGGCCTTCGCACGATCGCGACTCGCATAGGAGGGCACGATGTCCGCGCGTCCGAGACGGCGCAGATTACGGCTGTGCACCCGGGCGATCAATCCACACCCGAGCAAGGCGAGACGCAGCGGGGCCGGCATCAGGGAATATCCCCATCATACCGGCGGCGCCGGCTTCTGCGGTGGCGCTGAATGGATGCGGACGAGTCGAACCGATAGTGCGCCGACGCTGAAATGCGACGGCTCGGCCGGCCGGCAGCGCCCCGCTACCGGCCTCCGCTCAGCACGCTGTCGCCTGACTAGGCGACGCGAACGTTCTCGGCGCGCGGGCCCTTGGGGCCCTGACCCTTCTCGAACGTGACGGGCTGTCCCTCACGCAGCTGGTCGAAGCGCGTGCCCTGGCACGCGGAATTGTGGAAGAAGTACTCCGCGCCGTCTTCCGCCAGGATGAACCCGAAACCCTTGTCGCTAACCAGACGCTTGATCGTGCCGTTCGAAGCCATGTCCGTCCTTAAGAAAAAGAGGGGCCGAGTATAGCCGATCTCTCAAAAGAACGAACACCTAGCCTTTGACTGTGAAATTCCGTGCAACCAGGAGCTCCCGCACCCGGTCGCACTGATCCCCCTGCAGCTCGACGCCGTCGGTGCGGACGGCGCCGCCGGTCCCACACGCCTTCTTGAGATCCTGCGCCAGATCCCTCAGGAAATCCGCGTTCTCCGGCAGCCCGAACACGACCGTGACCGTCTTGCCGCCGCGCCCGGCCCGTTCGACCCGGAGTTTGGCGACCGGCCGGCCGGGCACCGCCGCCGACGGTTTCTCGCCGCAGCGGCACCCGCGTTCGGGCTGCCCGCAACTCCTGCAGACGCGCCCGGCCGCCGAGGAATAGACGAGGCGGGCCCCCCGATCGGCCACCCGTCAGGCCTGTGCCATCAGGTTCTCGTCGGCGCTGATGCCGTAGATGGCCGGCACCTTCGAGCCGGCCGCACGCAGATACGCCGCGAGCTGACCGCGATGATGGATGTGATGGTTGTTGAAGGCCACGAGATACGTCACGACCGGCCCTTTCGATCCGAAGAAATCTGCGTCGGCGAGCAGCTGCGCCGGCGTCAAGGCGCGGATCGCGGCGAGCTTCTCGCCGAAATGCTTCTCGTGCCATTTCGCCACGGCCCCCGGATCGGTGAACTCCTTCGGCAGCGGCGGGTCGCCCGTCCAGTCGAATTTGCCGTTGAGGATGCAGTCGGCGAACCAGATGTCGCTCGTCGCCAGATGCGTGGCGATCTCCCACGCCGTCCGCGATTTCGCGTCCGGCCTGTAGTCGCGGTTGGCAGCCGGAACCGCGGCGATGACCTTGCGGGTCGCGACCGATTCGCTCTCGAGCGACCCGATCATCGCGTCGGCGACTGCACGGGCCTGATCTGCGTTCATGGGTTCCTCCTTCAAAGGGAAAGCCGTCAGTCTACACCCGCGGTGCGCCCGCGGCGGCGGCCCGACGATCGTCCGTGACAACGCCGGCGCGCCCGCGCTATGGTGACGGCGTCGGAGGTGAAGATGAGACCCGTGAGCAGCCGCCGGACATTCCTGAAGCACGCCGCCACCGGCGCCGCCGGCGGCGTGCTGGCCACGTCGATGGCGTCGAACGCCGAATCCCAGGACCGAGCTGCCGGCGCCAACCGGCGCGTCCGCGTCGCGCTCATCGGCTGCGGCGGCCAGGGCACTTCCGACCTGCGCAACGCGCTGCGGCTCGGCGCGCAGGTCGTCGCCCTCTGCGACGTGGACGACGAGCAGCTCGCCAAAGCGGCCCAGCGCGTCCACGGCGAATTCAATCAGCAGCCCGACAACGCCGGGCGCGATTTCCGGCGCGTCCTCGATCGCCAGGACGTCGACGCGGTGATCATCGGCACCCCCGATCACTGGCACGCCCTGCCGACGGTCCTGGCCTGCCAGGCCGGCAAGGACGTCTACGTCGAGAAGCCGCTGGCGCTGACGATCGGCGAAGGCCGGGTGATGGTCAAGGCGGCGCGGCGCTACAACCGCGTCGTGCAGATGGGCACGCAGCAGCGCAGCTCGAACCATTTCAAGGATGCGATCGCCTACGTGAAATCCGGCGCGCTCGGCACGATCCGCGTCGTCAAGGCGTGGGCCTATCAGGACTGGATGGGCAACATCGCGCCGGTGCCCGACACGGCGCCGCCGGCGAGCGTCGACTACGACATGTGGCTCGGTCCGGCAGCGAAACGGCCGTTCAACAAGAACCGCTTCCACTTCAATTTTCGCTGGTACTACGATTATTCGGGCGGCCTGATGACCGACTGGGGCGCGCACATGCTCGACGTCGCCAACTGGGGCATGGGCGTCACGGCGCCGAAATCAGCGACCTCGGTCGGCGGCAAGTTCGGATTCCCCGAAGACGCGGAGGAGACGCCCGACACGCAGCAGGCCCTCTGGGAATACGAGGGCTACAGCGTGATCTGGGAGCACGCGACGGCGATCGGCCAGGGACCCTACATGCGCGACCACGGCGTCGCCTTCCACGGCAACAACGGCGTGCTCGTGGTCGACCGCAGCGGCTGGGAAGTGCTGCCCGAGACCGAAACGACGAACGGCAAGAAGCGCTACCGCATGCAGGGTGAGCCGCACCGCGGCGCTTCCGGCGACATGGGCCTGGCGCACATGAAGGATTTCCTCGACTGCCTCGACTCGCGCCAGCGTCCCACGTCCGATGTCGAGGTCGGCCACAACTCGATGATCGCCTGCCACCTCGGGAACATCGCCTTCCGCACCGGCCGCCGCGTGCACTGGGACATCGCCGCCGAGACGATCGCCGACGACGCCGAGCAGGAGAAGTACGTCCTGCGCCCGTACCGCGCGCCGTGGACGCTGCCGCAGATCACCTGAGTCCCCGGCCTGATCCGAGGGGCCGGCGCTAGTCGTCGATCGCAATCACTTCGTGCACGGCCACCGACGGCACGTCGACCAGCAGGACGCCGTTCTCGATGCGGACCGGCACGGCGGTGCCGGCCGTCAGCAACGAGACCTTCGACGGACGACGGCCGTCGGTCAGCGGCACGCGCACGTGCAGCGGACCGACCGGGATCGCCTCGCGCAACGGCCCCTTCATCATCATCGGGTTCGTGAGATTGACCAGGTGCACGGTCGTCGACGCCGCCTGTCGCCAGATCGCGACGTCGAGCACGCCCGGGCCGTCGACGGTCACCGGTGACGGTCCGTTCGCCGCCCACGTCACCGCGTTCTTCAACAGTGTGAGGTGATCGACGGCGAGCACGTCCCAGAACGTCCGGTCGATGTCCCACGGAAAATAGACGACGCGGCTGCGGCCGAGATCGCGCAGGTAGACACCCGGCGTGTCGGTGTGGGGCACCCGCGGGTAGACGTCCTCCATCGGCAGATCGGGATACGGCGGAATGAGCGTCAGGGGCGCCGGGGTCAGACCGGGGTCAGACGCGGGTCTGACCCCCGTTTGACCCCGGTCTGACCCGGCCGGGCGGACGTCGAGGCGGAACACACCGTTGATGATGCGGGGCGTCCCTTCGAGACCCGCGAGGATCGGATGGCGGCGGCCGTCCGCTCCCGACTCGAGCGCCAGATAGGAGTTGTGCATCGGTCCTTCGACACGGCCGCCGTACGAGACGCCGAAGACGTCGGCGAGCGCGAAATCGGGGCGCTGCACACCCACCTCGTCGAAGAGCGACGTGGCGAACGTCGCGATCAGGCTGCCGCCGCGCTGCAGATAGCGGCGAATCGCCTCGCACTGCGGCACCGACAGCGCCGCCGCGTCGGCGAGCACCAGCAGCCGGTATTGATCGAGGCGATCGGGCGTGAGCAGCGCCTCGTGCACCATGTCGAACGGCACGCGCGCCTCGACCAGCGCCTGGTACATGCCGAGCACGTGATCCGCGTGGCGGGCCCCGTCCGCCATCCCCGGGTGGAACGCCTCGGTCTGTTCCGAGTGCAGCAGCGCGACGCGGGCGAGCGAGCGCTCGTTGCGCAGATAGCGCTCGTGCCGGTAGTGCCAGTCGTAGATGCGCTCGACGATCGGCAGCCAGCGCCGGTCGTAGACGACGCCCGAGAACTTGGTCACCCAGGGGCGCATGCCGTGGGCGGTGGCGTCGGCAACCCAGAGCTGCACTTCCGGCTCGGTCTGCACCGAGTCCTTCCAGCGATACGGCTCCTCGAGACCGACGCTGAAGATGCCGGCGACCGGCTTGCGCCCCATCACGGCGCGGAACTCCTTGGCGCGGCGGCCGTTCGCCCACGGCGGCGTCAGCCCGCGGCGGGCCTGGAAGTCGGCGAACTGGATGTCGGCAAGCTCCGCCGCCGTCTTCATGTCGGGCGGGCCGTTCGGAATGAAGCGGGCTTCGGCGCGGACGCCGCGGATACTGGCGTCCCAGTGCTGCCACAGCTCGGTCAGGCGTGCCACGCGCCACTCGACGAAGCGGCGCCGCACCGGATCGCGCGGATCGGTCGTGCGCGGCAGCGCGAGGCCGGCGGCGCGGCGGAAGTTCTCCTGACAGTGCACGCAGTAACAGTCGCCCCCCTGCGGCGCCCAGCGATTCGCGAACACGCCGTCGACCGCGTACTTGGCGACGATCTCGCGATTGACGCGATCCATGAAGTCGAAGTTGTAGGGGCCGAGCGCGCAGCTGACCCACAGGTCGGGGTTCGCCCAGTGGCGGCGCGGCTGGCCGTCGGCCGTCACCGCGATCCAGTCGGGATGCGCCTGGCGGACCTCGTCGCGCACGGCGTGCGGATCGACGCGCGCGACCACGTTCATGTCGAGCGCGCGGCAGCCCTTGACGAGCGTGCCGAACGGATCCCCGTCGCCGAGCCAGGCGCTGCGATGGTGCAGCGGCACGTCGGTCGGGTAGTAGGCGACGATGCCGCCGGCGCTCAGGGTCGCGGCGTCGGCGTGCAGACGCCCGAAGTAGTCGAGCCAGAACTGCGGGTCGAATCGCCCGGGATCGTTTTCGACCAGCGTCAGCTGAACCCAGCGCATTGGCCGGTCGAACCACGTGGCGGGCGGCTGTGCGGCGGACGCGTCCGTGAATCCGACCGACGCGAACGCGCCGGCCGCAGCCGTCGTCTGCAGGAACGCACGCCGGGTGAGCTCGGTCATGGTGGCGATACTACCTCCGACCTCTTATAGAATTTCACCCATGGCTCAAACCCCCAACGCCAAAGTCGACGCGGCGACCACCGCGGCGAAACTGCAGGACGGTGTCATCACGATCGACGCCGTGCCGGCCGAGCTCCATCCAGGCTGCCGGGTCTTCGTGCACTACAACGGCCCGACCGACATGCTGGGCGGGATGTGCACCGGCATGGCGGTGCTCGAGCCTGGCGCCAGCCCGCATCCGCCGCACCGGCATCCGGAAGAGGAGACGCTGACCATCGCGAGCGGCACCGGCGAGATCGAGTGCGCCGGCGTGACGACCCAGGTGGGCCCCGGCGACATGATGTACTGCGCCGGTGACGTGCTGCACGGCATCACCAACACCGGGCCGGTGCCGATGACGTTCTACTGGTCCAAATGGCTCGCTCGCTAGTCATCAGCGGGGCGTCGCCCTGCGGGCTCCCCGGCAGCGTCACTCGCTCGTTCGCGACGCGCGTTCCAGATCGATGATCTCGAAGACGTAGCCGTTGACCGGCTCGCGGAAGAAGAACCGCTCGAACGGCGTCGGCCGGATCGGATCGATCAGGACGCCCCCCTCACCGAGCAGCCGGGCCTTCAGCGCCGGAAAGGCCGACCGGGGATGGAAGAGCGCCACGTGCCGGCCGTACTCCGCCTCGAACGCGGAGATGGCGAAGCCCGGCACGTGCAGCACGTGCAGCTCCTGGCCGCCGCCGATGTCGAGCCAGATGGCTTCGCCCACCACGTTGGGCGGCAGCCGCTTGCGGGCGTAGCCGAGCGTCCGCTCCAGGAACGCGGCGGTCCGGTCGATGTCCGGGGTGGCGAGTGTGAAATGGGCGAGGGCCACGCCCTATTTCACCACGATCCGGCTCCTCTTGCGGCTCACATCTTGACAGCCAAGATGAGAAGGGGTAGCGTCGGGGCATGGCCGACGAGATGATCCCGGGCACCCTCGACATGCTGATTCTCAAGACCCTCAGCCTGGCGCCGATGCACGGCTTCGGCATCGCCCGCCGAGTCGAGCAGATGTCGCGCGGCGTCTTCAAGGTCAACCCCGGCTCGTTGCTGACCGCGCTGCAGCGCCTCGAAGGCGCCGGCTGGCTCGAGGCCGAGTGGCGGCAGACCGAGAACGCCCGGCGCGCGCGCGTGTACAGCCTGACTCGGGCCGGCCGCAGGCAGCTCGATGTCGAGACGGCCGACTGGGCGCGGCGCGCCGGAGCGATCGCGCGCCTGTTGAAGGCGGAGAGCTGACCGTGGCCCCTCCGCCGCTGACGCCTCGGCGAGGCTGGCGCTGGCCCGCCCTCGTTCGCGGCATCCGCGCGCTGCGCGATCCGGCCCGCGCCGACCGCGACACCGACGACGAGATCCGTCACTTCCTCGATGAATCGGCCGCCGACCTGGAAGCCGGCGGCGTCCCTCCGGCCGAGGCGCGCCGGCGCGCGCGTCTCGCGTGGGGAGACTCCGTCGCCATCCGTGAAAGCGTGCGATCGTCCGGCTGGGAGCACCTCGCGGCGACGCTCGTCGACGACGTGCGGCAGGGCGCGCGGCGGCTGCGTCGCTCCCCCGGCTTCACCACCGTCGCCGTTCTGACGCTGGCGATCGGCGTCGGCGCCAGCACGGCGATCTTCAGCGCCGTGAACCCGATCCTGTTCGCGCCGCTTCCCTACCCTGCCGCCGATCGCATCGGCATCGTGCTCGAGAACGGCCGCGCCGATGTGAGCACATTCGCCATGTACCGCGCGCTGGCCGAGGAGACACGCACGTTCGACGCGCTGGCGGCGATGCGCCGGTGGCAGCCGGCGCTGGCCGGGCGCGACGTGCCGGAGCGTCTCGAGGGACAGCGCGTCACCTCCGGCTTCTTCGCCGCCCTCGGCGTCGCGCCGGCCTTCGGCCACGACTTCACCCCCGACGACGACCGCCCGGGGGCCGCAAGGGTGGCGATCGTCGCCGATTCGCTCTGGCGGCGCCGATTCGCCGCCGATCCGGCGATCGTCGGCAGCACCGTGCGTCTCGACGACACGCCCTACGTCGTCGCCGGCGTGATGCCGGCGGCGTTCGAGGACGTGCTGGCACCCGCGGCCGAAATCTGGACGCCCCTGCAGTACGACCCGGCGCTGCCGAGCGACGGCCGCGAATGGGGACACCACCTCCGGACGATCGTGCGGCTCGCGGACCGGCAGAGCCTGGCATCGGCCACACTCGACGCCGCCGCGGCGGGACGGGCGATGATCGCGGCGCATCGTCCCGAAACCTACGCCCCTGACACGCAGGTGTCGATCGCCTCGCTGCATGGCACGCTCGTCGCCGGTGTCCGGCCGGTGCTGGTGGCGATGACGGGTGCTGTCCTGCTGGTCTTGATCATCGCCTGCGTCAACGTCACCAACCTGCTCCTCGCCAGGGGAGCGCACCGCCGCGGCGAGTTCGCGCTGCGGGCGGCGCTCGGCGCCGGACGGGCACGACTGGTCCTACACGTGCTGACCGAAAGCGTGCTGCTGGCCGTCCTCTCGGCGGTCGCGGGCGTCGTGTTCGCCGTGTTCGCCGTCCGGGCGCTGGTCACGATCGCGCCGGCCGCGCTGCCACGCGTCGCCGCGATCGCGGTCGACGGCCAGGTCCTCGCCTTTGCGCTCGCGCTGGCAACCATCGCCGGCCTCGCTTTCGGAACGCTGCCGGCGCTCGAAGCCGCCGGCCGCGATCCGCATCGCGACATCCAGGATGCGTCACACCGCAGCGCGGGCGGTCACGGCCGCGTCCGCCGCCTGCTGGTCGTCGCCGAAGTGGCGCTGGCCCTGGTGCTGCTGGTCGGCGCCGGTCTGCTGATGCGCAGCATCGGCGGCCTGCTGTCGATGCCGCTCGGCTTCGAGACCTCCGATCGGCTGTCGCTGCAGCTGCAGCTTGCGGGGCGCCGCTTCAACGAACCGGCGGCGGCGGCGCGCTTTCACCTGCAGGCGCTCGACGCGGTGCGGCGCGTCCCGGGTGTCACCGCCGCGGCGGCGACCTCGCAGCTGCCACTCAGCGGCGACCGCGACGAGTACGGCGCGCGGTTCGACGAAGAGGGCGGACGACCGGCCGACCGCTTCGCGGTCTACCGCTACGCGGTGAGCCCCGGCTACTTCGACACGACCGGCATCCCGATCCTGCGCGGCCGGGGCATAGACGAGCACGATCGCCGCGACGCGCCCGCGGTCGTCGTGATCAGCGCGGCGCTCGCGGCGGCGCGCTTCGGCGGCGACGATCCGATCGGCCGACGGCTGCACGTCGGATCGGCAGGCCCGTTCACGATTGTCGGCGTCGCCGGCAACGTCCGGCAGGCGTCGCTCGCGGCGACCGATGCCGACGCGGTCTACCTGAGCGTCGATCAAACGTGGTACCCCGAGACAACCATGTCCTACGTCGTCCGCGCGATCGGCAACCCGGCGGCGCTCGCCCGTGGCGTGGAGCAGGCCATCTGGACGCTCGACAAGGATCAGCCGATCGTCCGCGTCGCGACACTGTCGGCGCTGGTCGAGGCGTCCGAGGCGCAGCGCCGCTTCGCGCTACGCGTGTTCGGGGGCTTTGCCGCGATCGCGCTCGGGCTCGCGGCGATCGGCATCTACGGCATCCTGGCCGGCGGGGTCAGCGAGCGCAGGCGCGAGATCGGACTGCGCGCGGCGCTCGGCGCGACGCGTCCGCAAATCATCGGGCTCGTGGTCGGGCAGGGCCTCGCGCTGGCGGCGGCAGGCGCGGCGGTCGGCCTGGCGGTCGCGGCATTTGTCAGTCGCGGCCTGTCGACGCTGCTCTTCGGCGTGTCGCGCCTCGATCCGGTCACCTATGGCGCGGTCGTCGCATTGCTGGCGCTCGTCGCGGCGGCGGCCTGCGCGATTCCCGCCTGGCGTGCCGTCCGCATCGATCCCTCGATCGCGCTGCGCGCCGACTAGCACGATAAGATAGCGGCCATTCAATGGCCGATCACACGGGCTATCTGACCGGCATGACGCTGGGGCGCTTCCGTGTCGGGCCGCTGCTCGGGCGCGGCGGCATGGGCGAGGTCTACCGCGCCGAAGACAGCGAGCTCGGCCGCAGCGTCGCGCTGAAGGTCCTGCTCCAGTCGCTGCTCGGCGACGAGGAGCGGCTGTCGCGGTTCATCCAGGAGGCGCGCACCGCCTCGGCGCTCAACCACCCTCATATCGTCGCCGTCTACGACATCGGCCGGCAGGCGCCGACCGGGGCGACCGCCGGCGCGCGCCCGGTGCAGTACGTGGCGATGGAGCTCGTCTCGGGCTCGTCGCTGCGCGACGCCATCGACGGACGCCGGCTCGATCTCAAGCGGACGCTCGACTACCTGGCACAGGCAGCCGATGCGCTGGCCGCGGCGCACGCGGCCGGCATCGTGCACCGGGATCTGAAACCCGAGAACCTGATGATCGCCGAGGGCGGTTACACGAAGGTGCTCGACTTCGGCCTCGCCAAACTGCAGGCGCAGCCGGCCACGCTCGAGGCCGGGACGGCGACGATGGCGGCGGGCACCTCGCCCGGCATGGTCATGGGCACGGTCGGCTACATGTCGCCGGAACAGGCGGAAGGGCGTCCGGTCGATCAGCGTTCCGACATCTTTTCGTTCGGCTGCATTCTCTACGAGACGGCGACGGGGACGCGCGCCTTCTCGGGCACCTCGGCGGTCGACACCCTGCACCGCATCATCCACGAGCAGCCGGAACCGGTCACCGCGCGGATGCCTGGCGCGCCGTCGGAACTGCAGCGGATCATCCGCAAGTGCCTTGCCAAGGATCCTGACGATCGCTACCAGTCGATGAAAGAGGTCGCGATCGACCTGCGCGATCTACGCAGGCAGCTCGACTCGGGCGCGATCGCCGCGCCGGCCGCAGTCGCGCCGGCACACCGATCCATGGCCGCGCCACTGGCCGTCGCGGTGGCGGCGCTGATCATCGCGGGCGGCTCGGCCGCCTACTGGCTGGGCCATCGCGCCGGGCCGGCGCCGGGCGCTCAGGTACAGATGACGCGCGTCACCCAGAGCGGCAACGTCATCGACGCGGCCGTGTCGCCCGACGGCAAGTACTTCGCCTACGTCGAGGCGGTGGAAGGCCGGCAGGGCCTGTGGTACCGGCAGATGAACGGCAGCCGCGCACTCGAGCTCGTGCCGGGCGCCCGCGTCGGGTTCTGGGGGATTGCCTTTTCCAGGGACGGCACGTCGATCTACTACGCACTCAAGTCCAACGAGGCGACGACGGGCGGGCTCTATGTGATCCCGGCCCTCGGCGGCACGCCGCGGCTGCTGCTGAGCGGCATCGACAGCGCCATCAGTCTTTCGCCGGACGGCTCGCATCTGGTCTACCTTCGCAGCGACTATCCGGCGACGGGCTCGAGTGCGGTGATGGTCGCCGCCGCAGACGGCAGCGGCGCGCGAGAGCTGGCGAGCGTCAGGGCGCCGGAGCTGTTCGCGCCGGGATTCTTCGCGGCCCCTTCGTGGTCGCCGGATGGTGCGCGTGTGGCCGCAACGGTGCGCAACGGCAAGACACGCGACGCGCGGCTGGTCACGATCGATGCCGGCTCCGGCGCCGTCACCGACATGCCCGGGCGCTATCGCGACGCCACGTTCACGGAGTGGCTGCCGGACGGCAGCGGCATCGTGTTCATCGCGCAGCGGCTGAACGCCGCGCCCGGCCTGGGCGGACAGGTGATCATTCAGCCGTATCCGTCCGGCGCAATCCAGTGGATCACCCACGACTATTCCGACTACCGCGTCGCGCACGTCACGGCCGACGGCGGATCGATCCTCGCGGTCGGCTTCGACGCGACGGTCGCCATCTGGATCGCGCCGCTCGCCGATCCCGCCGCCGCGCGCAAGCTGCCGAGTGTCATCGCCGACGGCCGCTACGGCATCGCCTGGAGCGCCGACGGGCGCCGCCTCTATTTCGGCGGCGCCGCGCGCGACCACCGCGAAATCTGGTCGATGGCGCCTGACGGTTCGGATCGCCAGCAGTTGCCGGTCGACGGCCAGTCCATCCAGCCAGCCGCCTCCCCCGACGGCACGTTCATCGCGTTCGTCGGCGACCGCGGCGGCGAGGCGGGGATCTGGCGTGCGAAGCCGGCGGGCAATGATGCGCGCCTGCTCACCCAGGTGTCGGATCCGAGTTACCTCACGATGTCGCCGGACGGACGATGGGTGTATTTCACCTCCTCCATGAGCGGCGTGTCGTCGACCTGGCGCGTGGCGGCGACGGGCGGCGCGCCGGCGCTGATTTCGCCGGGGTTGGAACGCGCCGCGGTGTCGCCGGACGGACGGTTGCTCGCCGGGCTCTACGTCGCGTCGCCGACCGCGCCGCTGGCGCTCGGCATCCTTCCCGCGGACGGCGGACCGCCGACGCAGACCTTTCCGGGCTTCGCGCAGGCGACGGCCTCCGGTTCGATCGGCTGGGCAGCCGACGGGCAGAGCGTCCTCTATACCAACGTCGAGCGCCTGAACGTCTGGCGCCAGCGGCTCGCCGGCGGCGCGCCCGAGAAGGTGACCAACTACTCGGACCTGATGATTTTCCGCTTTGTGCTGTCGCGCGACGGACGTCAGCTCGCGCTGGTCCGCGGCACGCAGACGCGCGACGCCGTGCTCATCAGCAACTTCCGCTGAACACGCCATGTCATTCGATCCGGGCATCCTCTTCTTTTCGCTCATCACCAGCGGCGTCGGGTTCGTGCTGTTCATGTACGGCAAAAAAGAGGGACGCACCCCACAGCTGGTATCCGGGATCGTGCTGATGGTGTATCCCTACTTCGTCCCGGATCTGCTCTGGAACGTTGTCGTCTTCGTGGTGGTGTGCGCCGTCACGTGGCTCGCGGTCAAGCAGGGGTGGTGACGGGCGCATGACGATCCTTCAGCCGCGCAACTGCCTCAGCGCCGGCGAGGCGCTGGCGCGCGGCGCGTGGGAAGAGGCGCGCGCGGCATTCCTCGCCGAGCTGGCGCGAGAGGAAACGCCGGAAGCGCACGAAGGCGTCGGGCTCACCGCCTGGTGGCTCGACCTCGGCGCCTCGGTGTTCGAGTCGCGCGAGCGGGCTTATCGGCTCTACCTCGATCGCGGGGACAAGCGATCGGCCGCGCGTGTCGCCGTCTGGCTGGCCTGGGATTACTGGGCGTTCCGCGGCGAAAACGCGGTCGCCAGCGGCTGGCTGCAGCGCGCGCGGCTGCTGCTCGACGAGCATCCCGACACGCCGGAGCGGGCGTGGCTCGAGGTCCGCGAGGGCTCGTTGTGCCTGTTCGAAGACTTCGATCCGGATCGCGCCTACAGGCTGGCCAGCGAGGGCGTGCGAGTCGCGCGGGCCGCCGGGAGCGTCGACCTCGAGATGCTGGGGGGCGCCGTGCAGGGGCTGGCGCTGGTGATGTCGGGCGCGGTCGCGGAGGGACTGCGCCGTCTCGACGGAGTCAACGCCGCCGTCGTCGCCGGCGAGATGGAGGATTTCGTCGCCATCGGTCTGGCGTCGTGCTACATGATCGCCGGCTGCGAACACGTGCGCGATTACGACCGCGCGGTGCAGTGGTGCGGACGGCTGCGGGTGTTCTGCGCGAAATGGCAGTTGCATCCGCTGTCGGCGGTCTGCCGCACGCAGTACGCGTCGGTGTGTCTCTGGCGCGGCACCTGGCTCGAGGCCGAACAGGAGCTGCGCGCGGCGGCCGGTGAGCTCGAAGCCTGCCGGCCGGCGATGGCCTCTGATGCCGTCGTCCGGCTGGCCGAGCTGCGCCGGCGGCAGGGACGGCTCGTCGAGGCGGCGCGCCTGTTCGAGGCGGCCGGCTCGCATCCGCTGGCGCTCATCGGCACGGCCGAGATCGCGCTCGATCGCGGCGACGCGCGGGCCGCCGCCGATCTGGCCGAGCGCTACCTGCGGCGCCTGCCGCCGCAGAACCGCACCGACCGCTCCACCGGCCTCGAATTGATCGTCCGCGCGCTATCGATCGCGGGCGATCTCGACGGGGCGCGAACGGCGCTCGCCGAGCTCTCGTCGATCGCGGCGCTGATGATGACGCGGCCGCTGCGCGCGTTCGCCAGCCGCGCCGCCGGCTGGGCGGCGATGGCTGCGGGCCGCACCGACGAAGCGCGACGCCATCTCGAGGACGCCGTCGATCAATTTCGCCAGAGCGGCGCGCCGTTCGAGCTGGCGCTGGCGCGGCTCGGGCTTGCCCGCGCGCTCGCGCAGAGCCGCCGACCCGGCGAAGCCGCGGCGGAAGCCGAGCGCGCCATCGACCTGCTGACCGAGCTGAAGGCCGAATTCCACATCGGGCTGGCGCGCGCCTTTCTCGACGAACTGCCAGGCCGCGGCTCGCGGCCCGCGCCTCGCGCCTCACACGGCGGCCTCACTGTGCGCGAGATCGACGTGCTGCGCCTCGTCGCCGAGGGACTCAGCAACCAGGCGATTGCGGAGCGGCTCTTCGTCAGCGAGCACACCGTCCATCGCCACGTCGCCAACATCCTGAACAAGTTGAGCGTCTCGTCGCGTGCCGCCGCCGTCGCCCAGGCGGCGCGCCGCGGCGTGTTATAGCGGTCCTGACCCGATCGGGCCATTTGCCGCCGGGGGGCAAAATGACCCGCCCGTGGGACGCCTCCCGCACGCGACGACGCCTATCCTGCTGCCCGAGGAGCAGACACACCTATGAGGAAGTCAATGTCGTGGATCACGGCGGCCGCCATCCTGAGCGGAGGGGCCGCGATCGGGGCGCGCGAAATGCAGCATCCGGCGGTCGCGCAGCTGAAAGACGCACAGTGGGGACCAGCACCCGCGATGCTGCCGCCGGGCGCGCAGATCGCCGTCCTGTCAGGCGACCCGGGCAAGGCGGGACCCTACACCGTCCGTCTGAAGTTCCCGGCCAACTACGTCATCCCGGCGCACTCGCATCCCACGGACGAAAACGTGGCCGTCCTCTCCGGTACGTTCATGCTCGGCATGGGCGACAAGCTGGACAAGAAAGCGGCCGGCAACGCCACGCTGACTGTGGGCGGCTACGCGCTGGCGCCGAGCGGCATGAATCACTACGCCTACACGGGGGCGCAGGCAGCGACGATCCTGCTCTACGGCGTCGGCCCGGTCGAGTTCAAGTACGTGAACCCGTCGGACGACCCGCGCACCAAGAAGACGCAGTAGTCAGGCGCGAGAGGCGCGGCGCGGGTGCCGGGTACAAACCGGCGTCCGCGTCCGCGTCCGCGTCGGTTTCGGTTTCGGTTTCGGTTTCGGCGTCGGCGTCGGCGTCGGCGTCGGCGTCGGAGTCGAGTCTCCGGACTGCGGCAGAAGGCTATCTGGCGCTACCGACGTCCGGCCAGCCGCCAGAACTGCGTCTCGGTCAGCACCGTGATCCGCTGCCCCTTCTCGCGAAGGCGACGGATCTCCATCAGCTTCAGGCCCCCCTCGCGCCCCGCCGCCTGCAGCGGGTTCGGCCGTCCGCGTACGATTACCGTCGTCTGTGATGACGGTCCCGAGTGGACGAGCGCCCCGGCGCGCGCCGCCGCGGCCGCCACGTCCTTGCGCGTCTTGGTGAAAATGCCGGTGAAGGTGACGTGCGCCCCCTTCAGCGAGCGGACGATGCCGGGCCGGAGCGGGGCGGGACGCGTCCGCAGCGCGTCGATCATCTCGTCGGCGCTCTCGTAGCGCTTCCGGCGTTCGCCGATGCAGCGGTGCACGATCTCTTTCAGGTGATCCGTACACCGCAGGCCGCGGACGTCGCCGGTGCGCAGGCGCCGGCTCGCGTCGCCGGCGATCAGCATGCCGAGCAGTTGCCCCACCTGATACACGTCGTCACGCGCCTGCCACTTCGGCGCGGCGCGATCGCGGATCTCGCTCGGCGCCGTCATCCAGTTCATCGTGCGGGCCGTGATGCCGCGCGGGTCGCTCTGCTGCCGGACGATGCCGAAGTCGCCGAGCTTGAGGCGCGGTCCGGCGCAGACGAACACGTTCACCGGCGTCAGGTCGCGGTGCAGCGTCTGGCCGCGGTGCAGCTTGCCGAGTACCGCGAGGATCCCGGCGATCTCACGGCGGACGGCCGTCTCCGACCAGCCGCGGCCGCCGCGGCGCAGGAAGGCGTCGAGGTCGCCGTGCTCGGCGTACTCGAGGACGAGAAAATACCGCGCGCCGCCGTCGGCGCCGAGCAGCGGAAACGCCTCGTGCAGACGGATGGCGCGCTCGTGGCCCTCGAGCACTTGTCCGAAGTAGGCTTCGCGCACCCAGCCGTCGAGCCGCGTGCTCACCTTGAGGCAGACGAGCGCCGGCACGTCGCGCCAGCGGCCGATCCGCCGCGCCAGGTATGCCTGGCCGAATCCTCCCGCGCCGATCAGCCGCTCGACGCGGTACTGCAGGCCCGTTTCCGGGCTCTGCACGATCTCACCGGAGGCAAGAAGGTGATCCGCACGGCCCGGCTGGCATTGAATCCGGCTCGCCGTCCGGGTCGCACGCATCCACGGATTGCCGGTCATCTGGCAGAAATTCTACGGCACATCTGCCGCGGCATTCCTGGCACGGGAATGGGATACATTACGCCGGTCTCGATGGCCGGAAGAACATGACCAACGGCGTGAAGCGGCGGTGGCCGCTGCTCCAGCAGGCGGCGTCAGGGTTCGACGCGGACGGCTCCGAGTCGATGACCGAGCGCACCACGCAGCTGCGGCCGCGCCACGAGGGCGCCGACGTCGCGCGCTCGGTCTGCCCGTACTGCGGCGTCGGCTGCGGCCAGCTCGTGTATCACCGCGGCAACGCGCTCGTCTCGATCGAAGGCGATCCCGATTCGCCGATCTCTGCCGGGCATCTCTGCCCGAAAGGGGCGGCGAGCTACGAGCTGCTGACGCACCCCCACCGTCTCACCAAGATCAAGTACCGTCCGCCGCACGCCACCGCCTGGCAGGAGCTCGATCTCGACACGGCGATGGACATGATCGCCGATCGGGTCTGGGCCTCCCGCGAGCGCGGGTTCGTCGAGGCGCTCGACGGCAAGCCCCTGATGCAGGTGCGGACGATCGCGCATCTCGGAGGCGCCACCCTCGACAACGAAGAGAACTACCTGATCAAGAAGCTCTTCGCCGCCGGACTCGGCATGGTCGCGGTGAGCAACCAGGCCCGGATATGACATAGCTCGACGGTGCCCGGTCTGGGCACCTCGTTCGGTCGCGGCGGGGCCACCACGGCCCTCAGCGACTTGGCCAACGCCGACGCGGTCCTGGTGATGGGATCGTCGATGGCCGAGCAGCATCCGGTTGGCTTCCGGTTCGTGATGCAGGCGCGCGAGCGCGGCGCCACGCTGATCCACGTCGATCCGCGGTTCACCCGGACGTCGGCGATGGCGGACGTGTGGGTGCCGCTGCGCGCCGGCACCGACCTCGTCTTCCTCGGCGCGATGATCAACTACGTGATCGAGCGGGGCCTCGACTTCCGCGAGTACGTACTCAGCTACACGAATGCGGCCACGATCATCCGTGAGGACTTCCGCGACACCGAGGACCTCGGCGGCCTGTTCTCCGGCTGGAACGAGGCGGAGCGCAAGTACGACCCGAGCTCGTGGATGTACCAGGGCGTCGGCCCGCACCAGCACAACCACGAGACGACGTCGACAGGCTACGGTCTCTTCGGACACGCACCCGGCGGACAGCCGCCGCCGCTGGCCGGCGCCGACCGCGACGACACGCTGCAGCACCCGCGCTCGGTCTACCAGTTGCTGAAGCGGCATTTTGCCCGGTATACGCCGGAACTGGTCGAGCAGATCTGCGGCACGCCGCGCCAGACCTTCCTCCGCGTCGCCGAGGCGTATACGCGCGCGTCCGGTCCGGAGAAGACGGGCGCGATCTGCTACGCCGTCGGGTGGACGCAACACTCGACGGGGGTCCAGACGATCCGGTGCGCGGCCATCCTGCAGTTGCTGCTCGGCAACATCGGGCGTCCGGGTGGCGGCATCATGGCGCTGCGCGGGCACGCCTCGATCCAGGGATCGACCGACATCCCGACGCTCTACGACCTGATGCCCGGCTATCTGCCGATGCCCAACTTCGAGTCGGGTGCCCACACACTCGGCGACTACATCCGACAGAACGGCGCCGAAACCGGCTGGTGGGCCAACACCGACAAGTACATCGTCAGCCTGCTGAAGGCGTGGTACGGCGACGCCGCGACGGCCGACAACGAGTACGGCTTCGGGTGGCTGCCGCGGATCACCGGCGACCACTCGCACCAGGGCTACTGGCTGGAGATGGCCGACGGCGGCCTCGAAGGGCTCTTCGTCTTCGGGCAGAATCCGGCGGTGGGAGGGCCGAATTCCCGGCTCGAGCGCCGCGCGCTCGCCAAACTCGACTGGCTCGTGGTGCGCGACCTCGTCGAAATCGAGACGGCGAGCTTCTGGTACGACTCGCCCGAGGTGGAGCGGCAGGAGCTGCGGCCCGCGGACATCAAGACCGAAATCTTCTTGATGCCGGCTGCCGGACACGCGGAGAAAGAAGGCGCGTTCACGAACACGCAGCGGCTGCTCCAGTGGCGCGAGAAGGCGGTCGATCCGCCTGGCGACGCACGGAGCGATGCGTGGTTCGTGTTCCATCTTGGCCGGCGCCTGAAGGAACGTGCTGCTCGCGACCCGCGGCCGCGCCACGCCGGGCTGGCCGCACTCACCTGGACCTATCCGGTCGAAGGGCCGAGTGCCGAGCCCGACATGCACGCGGTGCTGCAGGAGATCAACGGTCGACGCGCCGATGGCACGCTGGTGTCAGGCTTCACCGATCTGAAGAACGACGGCTCGACGTCGTGCGGCTGCTGGATCTACTCCGGCGTCTGCCCCGAACCTGGGCGCAATCGCGCCAACGAGCGCAACTCCCGCGATGCCCTCGGGCACGGCTGGGGCTTCGCGTGGCCGGCCGACCGGCGCATCCTCTACAACCGCGCATCGGCGCGCCCCGATGGAACGCCGTGGAGCGAGCGGAAAAAGCTCGTCTGGTGGGACGCCGCGGCCGGCCGATGGGGCGGCCTCGACGTGCCGGACATCGCCGCGACGAAACGTCCGGACTACGAGCCGCCGGCCGGCGCGAAGGGAGACGATGCGCTGAGCGGCAAGACGGCGTTCCTGATGCATCAGGACGGCCTCGGGTGGCTCTGGGTGCCGACAGGTCTACGGGACGGGCCGCTGCCTGCGTATTACGAGCCGCTCGAGTCGCCGTTCGAGAACGCGGTCTACCCGGGCCGCGCGACCAACCCGCCCGCCGATAAAAAGGAGCGGCCCGACAACCGGTTCGTGCCGATCGGCGATCGGCGATTCCCGCACGTGCTGACCACCTATCGGCTGACCGAGCATCACACCGGCGGCGGCATGAGCCGCTACGTGTCGCATCTCGCGGAACTGCAGCCCGAGTTCTTCGCCGAGATCTCGCCGGAGCTGGCGGCACTGATCGGCGCGGCGCGCGGCGGCTGGCTGACGATCGCCTCGCCGCGGGGCGTCGTCGAGGCGCGGGTGCTGGTGACGGCACGCATACCGCCTTTGCGCGTGCATGGCCGCGCTGTCCATCAGGTCGGCCTGCCGTATCACTGGGGCACGCGCGGCCTCGTCACCGGCGACTCGGCCAACGATCTGATCGCCATTTCCGAGGAGCCGAACGTCCGGATCATGGAGACGAAGGGGCTGGTCTGCCACGTCGCGGCCGGCCGCCGGCCGCGCGGCGCCGCCGCGCTCACCTACCTCGATTCCCTCATGCGTGGAGAGCACCTTGCCGACGACCGCGTTCCTCACTGACTCGACCTTGTGCATCGGCTGCAAGGCGTGCGAGGTCGCCTGCAAGGAGTACAACCTCGTGCCGGCCGACGGCTTCGAGTGGAGCGGCCGTTCCTACGACAACACCATGCACCTCGGGCACTCGACGTGGCGGCACGTCGCGTTCGTCGAGGCCGCGCCGGTGATCGGCTTGGGCGGCAACGCCGGCGAGCACCTGTCGTGGCAGTTCATCTCCGACGTGTGCAAGCACTGCGCGAACGCCGGCTGCCTGGAGGCGTGCCCGACCGGCTCGATCGTCCGGACGGAGTTCGGTTCGGTGTTCGTCCAGCCCGACGTGTGCAACGGCTGCGGCTACTGTGTGGTGGGCTGTCCGTTCGGCGTCATCGATCGGCGCCCGGAGGACGGCCGCGCCTTCAAGTGCACGTTCTGCTACGACCGGCAGAAGGGGGGCGAGCAGCCGGCGTGCGCCAAGGCCTGCCCGACGCAGTCGATCCTCTTCGGCGAGCTGGACGATCTCCGCCGGCGCGCCGACTCGCGCGTCGACGAGCTGCACGCGCGCGGCCTCACCGACGCGACTCTCTACGATCCGCGCGACACCAGCGTCGGCGGCATCCACGCCATGTTCATCGTCCGCGGTGATCCTGAGGCGTACAACCTGCCGGCCAGGCCGGAGGTGCCGACGGTGTACCTGCGCACCGGCTGGCAGTCGGCGGCGGTGGCCGCGCTCGCCGTGGTGGCCGGCGTCGCGTTCGCGTTCACGGGCAAACGATGAGTTCCGACTACTACGACGTCGCGCTGCTGAAACCGCCGGTCTGGACGTGGGAGGTACCGGTCTACTTCTTCGTCGGCGGCGCGGCTGGCGGCGCCGCGGTCATCGGCAACGTCGCCGCATGGAGCGGTCTCGACGGACGGCTCGTCCGCGACGCGCGGTGGATCGCGGCGGTCGGAGGACCGATTTCGGCAGCGCTCCTGACCGCCGACCTCGGACGGCCCGAGCGCTTCCTCAACATGCTTCGGGTGTTCAAGCCCCAGAGCGCGATGTCGGTGGGCTCGTGGACGCTCACGGCGTTCTGCGGGTCGAGCGCCGGCGCTCTCCTCCCGGTACGCGCGATCGCCGTGCCGTCGGGCGCGGCCAGCGCGCTGCTCGGGTGCGGCATGCTCACCTACACCGGGGTCCTCATCGGGGCGACGGCCATCCCCACCTGGCATGCGCACGTGCGCACGCTGCCGATCCACTTCGCGGCCTCGGGCCTCGGGTCGGCCGCGGCGGTTCTGACACTGCTCGGCCACGACGACAAGGCCCTCAACCGGATCGCGATCGGCGCCGCGGCCGCGGAGACGCTGGCGGGCGCCGCCATCGAGCGGGAACGGACCGACGCGACGCGGCCGCTGCGTTCGGGCACGAGCGGAGTGATGGTGCGTGCCGGCGGGGTGCTCTCAGGCCCGGTGCCCCTGATATTGCGCGCCGTCGGACGCTCGCCACGCTGGCGCAAGGCGGCGAGCGCCTCGGCACTGGCGGGATCGCTGCTGACGCGAATGGGTTGGCTCCTCGCCGGGCGTGCGTCGGCGAACCAGAAACCGGCGCCTCGCGGACCTGGCGCTACACCAGCGGGAGCCCCGCCGCCTTCGCAAGATGTTGGAGAGACCGCGTAGCAGCCTCCGCGCCTGACGCAGCATCACCGCCGGCGCCACCGGCTCAGCGTGGCGGTCCTGGCTGGCGCGCCGAACGCCGGCGGCCGCGGGTCGCCCGGGCCGGCCATCAGGATGCGGACCTCGTCGCCGATCCATTCCAGGATGCCGTGCGTCACGGTCCCCTGTTGTTTCCCGGCAAGCGTGAGGTAGTCGACGGCGACGGGCGAGGCGCTCTCGTCGATCCGCACCTTCGCGTGCACCATCGTCTGGCCGCCGAACACCACCTTCACTTCGTTGCCCCTCGCCGTGCGCGATCCGTAGGTGAGCCACTCCGCGGGCATCGGCTTGCCGTCCATCACGAGTTCGACGGGGATCCACTCCCCTTCCAGCCGACGCAACACGGGCGAGGCCGGCACGTCGAAATCGGCCGGGTCGGCGCGCCCGGTGCTCACGGGCGACGCAGCCGGCGGCGTGCCGCCGGTGACGGACGCGGGGCGCGCGGCCGACGCGCGCCGCAGCTGCTCGAGCGCGTGGCCGCTGCCCGGGACGGTCGCAAACGACGCCGGCCGCGTGCCGGCCGCGCCGACGCTCAGGCAGATCGTCAGCCGATCGCCGTCCAGCTGGTAGAGCCCGAGCGAGGTGTTGCCCGCCTCCGGCCCCTCGACGAACGTGATGTCGATGCGCGCCGGCTCCTCGTCGACGTCGATCGTGAAGACCCCGTCGTACGTGGCCTCCGGCGACTCGGTGCGGAACCGATCGCCGTCGATGAGCAGGCGCGCGTGGGCCAGCATCGACGCCGGCATCTGAGAGCCCTCGACGTCGAGCGTTTCGAAGCGCCATTCCCCCTCGAGGCCGCGCAGGTGGTCGACGTAGCGCGACAGCCTGGGCCAGCTCGCGAATCCTGACTCGCGGGCCACGGCGAGTTGCGCGTCGGCAAGGCGCGCCGCGGGATGTCGTTCTCTGAGCGTTGGAAGCAGGACCTTGGCCTGGCGGCGCAAGTGCTCGAGATTCGGGCGGGCGGGAAGACGCTTGTCCTTGTTCACGGACTCCTCCATGCACTGCCTGGGTCCGCGTGCAGGCTGCACGAAGGTCGTGGAATGAACGAGCAGTGTGAAGGTGAGTTGGACTCTTCCCGCGGACCCGGTGGCGCCCTTCGAGCCGCCGGTATGTTAGCGCAGAAACGGTATGAGCATCGGCACGCGGCCGGCGTAGGCGTCGTAGGCCTCGGCGCCGAGCTCCTCGCGCAGAAACCCTTCCTCGAGGCGCGCCTTGACGATCCAGCCAAGCGTCATGATGACCGCACCGGCCCAGCCGGCCGCGGTGCCGCGGAGCGCAGCGGTCGCGATCGACGCCAGGGTGATACCGCTGTAGATCGGATGGCGGACGAGCGCGTACGGACCGGTGTCGACGATGCGATGGTCTGCCTTGCGGCCGACGTTGCTCGACCACAGCCGTCCGAGATGGATCCGCGCCCACCAGGTGAACCCGAAACCGGCGACCGCCGGCGCCACGAGCGCCCACCCGATCGGATCGGGCGTTCGCCAGAGGACGATCTCTGACTGGAATGTGTGGCGGTAGAGACCAAAGAGCAGCAGCGCGCCAGCGGCAGCGAGCAGCCGATAGGGGATCTGCTGGCCGAGCGGCGGCGTGCGGGCGGCGCGATCGCGCCACCACGCCGCAGCCAGCCACGAGAGCCACCACGCCATCCACGCCAGGTTCACGAAGATCAGCGGCGCCGGCATCGAGTCCATTATGCGGCTGTCGTCCCGTGAGCGGACGATGTGCCTGGCGGCCCGGCCAGCCTCGACCTCCGGCCGATGATCTCCGGAGCGAGTGGCTATTGTCGGGCCAGGTCCAGCGGCCCCTCCTATGCTACCCTCCTCGCGTAATTTCGCAGGCATTCAATGGCTATGAAATTTTCTGACGTTACCCCGAATCTCATCGTCACCGACGTCTCGCGGAGCACCGCGTTCTACCGCGACGTGCTGGGGTTTTCGACGGTCACGACCGTGCCCGAAGCGCCGCCCTGGGCGTTTGCCTGGATGCAGCGCGACGGCGTCAGCGTGTTTCTCAACAGCCAGGAGTCGGTGCGCGCGGAGCACGCCGAACTTGGCGGCCGCCCCATCGGCGGCGGCAACACGATCTTCATCGTGCTCGCGGCTGACACCATCGCGGAGGGGGTCGACGCAATGTACGCCGCCGTCAGCGGCCGCGCGCGCGTCGTCATGACGCCGAAGAACCAGTTCTACGGCATGCGCGAGTTCGGTATCGAAGATCCAGATGGCTATGTCATCTTCTTCGCGCAGCAACTAGCGCCGGAGACTTCGTCCAACTCGTAGCCCTACCCCCGGAGCAAATCCGCAATCCGAGCACAGCGACGCGAGCTGCCGCCGGCACGATCCAACAGCGCGAGCGAGCCCCGCGATGCGAGCCCCGCGATGCGGAGCGCAGCGACGCGAGCCTTGCGAGCGAGCCACGCGATGCGAGCCCCTGCGAGCGAGCGCAGCGACGCGAGCCACGCGATCGGAGCGCGCCGACGAAGCGGCGCGCGAGAGCGCGTGCAGGGGAGTCCGAGGGGCGACGCCCCTCGGATAATATTGACCTGGCCTGTCACCCCCGTCTCCGACAATCGCGTTACAATGGCCGCTTCGCTCTCGACTCCGACTCCTGACACCCGCGTGACGTCGCCTCTGTTCGATCTCTCCGTGCTCGACGCCGTCGAGTGGCTGCGCGGTCAGCCGTCCGAATCGATCGACCTGATCGTGACCGATCCGGCCTACGAGTCGCTGGAGAAGCATCGCGCCGTCGGCACGACGACACGGCTGAAGCAGAGCAAGGCGTCGAGCAACAACTGGTTCGCCGTGTTCCCCAACTCGCGCTTCGCGGAGCTGTTCGAGGAAGCCTTCCGCGTGTTGAAGCGCAACACACATCTCTATCTCTATTGCGACGCCGAAACGATGTTCGTCGCCAGGCCCGAGGCGGAGCGGGCAGGGTTCAAGTTCTGGAAGCCGCTCGTGTGGGACAAGAAGACGATCGGCATGGGTTACCACTACCGCGCGCGCTACGAGTTCATCCTCTTCTTCGAGAAGGGCAAGCGGCGCCTGGCCGATCTCGGCATCGCCGACGTCATCGCCGTTCCGCGGATCCATCGCGGCTACCCCGCCGAGAAGCCGCCGGCGGTCTCGGAAGTGCTGGTCACCCAGAGCTCCGCGCCGGGCGAGATCGTCGCCGATCCGTTCATGGGTTCGGGCAGCGTCGGCATTGCGGCGCTACGGCTCGGCCGTCGTTTCGCCGGCACCGACCTCAATCCGGAGGCCGTCCGGCTGACCGCCGACCGCCTCTCGCACTTCGGCAGCGGCCACGCGCCGCAGGGGCTGCCGGAGCCCGAGCCACGGCTGCTCGAGCTCACCGATACGTTGTGACCGGCGCCGACTACGCCAATCTCGTCGGCTCGTACCTGGCAAAGCGGTTCGGCCCGCGCGGGCTGAAGGTCTACCGCGAGGTGCGCGTCGGCAAGTCGATCATCGGCAAGAACCGCTGCATCGACGTGTTCTGTGTCCGTGCCGACGACAGCACGGCGTTCGCGGTCGAATGCAAGTACCAGGAATCGGTCGGCACCGTCGACGAAAAGATTCCCTACGCGCTCGACGATCTCGACGCCCTGCCGATGCAAGGCTGCATCGCCTATGCCGGACGGGGATTCTCCGACGGAGTCCTGCACATGCTCAACGCCTCGCCGCGCGCCGCGTTCTGCCTGCCGATCGAGGGGCAGACGCATTCGTCGATCGACACGCGCGAGCTCGACCATCTCATGGCCGCCCACTTCGGCTGGTGGGACGTGATCGTCGGCCCCAAGGCGCCCATCACATAGGCCGGCTCGCCGGACGTGCAGTCCTCCGGCGACGCGTTGCGCCCCTGCCCGCGGCGCGTTCAGCCGCCGAATCCGTAGCCGACGCCGATCAGGACCCGCCCTGCCCTGCCCGTCGCGAGCGCCTCGTGATCCTCCACCGGATCGCCGATCTGCCTGCCCTGCGACGGCGCGCCGACAAACATTTCAGCCCAGCCGGCCGTGACCGAGATCCCCCTCCATCCATAGCTCGGGCCCACGAAGATCCCGAGCGACGGCGTCAGCACCGCCGCGATGACGATGCCGATGCGTTCGGATCGGCTCGGCTCCGGCCGGCTGCGGTCGTACGGCGCGTGCACCGTGACGCCGGCGAAGGTTGCGCCTCGGCTCAACGGATCGCTCACATACGTGTGGTCCTCGATCTTCGCAGGCGAGGCGCCGGCGGCCTTCCCCGCGAAGACGCCAGCACCAGCGTGCAGGACCAGCCACGTGCGCGGCTGATTATCGAAGGCCGCGGTACCGGTGAGCTGCGTTCCGGCACGGTCGACGAAGTCCGTTTCGGAAATTATTGCCCGTTTGAAAGGCAGGGGCGTGCGGGGCGACACGCTCACGAAGATCGGCGACGTCCGCTCGGGCTGAGCCTGAGGTCCGGCCGCGGGCAGCTTCGGCACGATCGTCGACGCCAGCTTCCCCAACTGGCCCAGGATCGGATTCTGTACCGGCGTCGATGACAGCTGCACGATCACGGTGTCCGACCGCTCGTCGCTGGCGTAGATCCAGGTGGCCGCGTCGACTCCCAGGAGCGTCGTGTGATCGAGCAGGGTGCGCCGCACGGCGTCGTAGAGCAGGTGAACAACGGCCGGTTTGCCGGCGGGCGTCGGCTGCGCCGTGAACAGGAAGACGGCGTATCGGGTCTGCAGGGTGCTGCTGACGTGACAGGTATCGAGCAGCGCGACCACAGTCTGGGTCAGAACGGCAGTTGGCTGCTCGTAATAGGTCCGCCCCACGTCCGCGATGGTCGTCGGCGCGCCGCAGGCCAGAGGAGCCGACAGCGGAACCGGCGTCCGAACGCCGTCGTCGGCGAAGAGGGGCGGCGCGATTGCCAGGACCGCGGCCATGAGCGAGCGCGTGTGCACGGGAAGCTCCGTAGCGGCCCGGCCTGTATGGTGCCGGCGCCTACGGGTATTGGACGGATGCGGCGGCGAAAATCACCGGCTGCCCGATCCGCGGCGGTGCGGCGATCGGATCCGTCGCTCAGCCGACCGTCACCACCATCATCGTGGCGTCGTCGAACAGTTCGCGATGGCCTCGGAAGCTGGAGATCGCCCCTTCGACCTTCGCCAGCACCGCATCGGCGGTGGCGCCGGCCGACTGCGCAACCAGCGATTCCAGCTGCTCGGAGCCGAACATCTCGCCGGCCTCGTTCTCCATCTCGACGCAGCCGTCGGTATAGAAGAAGAGTAGATCGCCGGCGGCGAGCTGGACGTCGCGCGCTTTGTAGCCGCGTCCTGCCAGCATGCCGGCCGGCAGGCCGGTCGACGACATTTTCTCGAGGCGGCCGTCGCCGCGCAGCACGAACTGCGGATTGTGGCCGGCGTTGACGTAGCGCATGCGCCGCGTCACCGGATCGAAGATCGCGATGAACAGGGTGGCGTAGACCGGGCCTGGAGAGCTGGCCTCGATGTCGCGATCGATCGCTTCGGCGATTGCGGAGAGCTCCTGGCCGAGCGCAAAGCGGGTGCGCAGCGACGCCTGGATGTTCGCCATCAGCAGCGCCGCGCCGACGCCCTTGCCGGAGACGTCGCCGACGAGCAGCGCGACGAGCCCCGACTCGAGCTGGAAGTAGTTGAAGAAGTCGCCGCCGACCTCGCGCGCCGGCACCGATACCCCTTTCACCTCCGTGAGGCCGAGGAGCAACGGCCCGCGCGGCAGCATCTCCGACTGGATCAGCCGTCCGAGCTCGAGCTCGCGGCGGATCCGCTCCTGCTCGACGGCGGCGCGCTGGTGCTGTTCGACGTCGGCCGCCATACGGTTGAACGCCTCGGCGAGCCGGCCGATCTCGTCATGCGACTTCACCGGCACGCGCGCCCGGAAGTCCCCCTTCGCGATCCGGCCGACGCCTTCGGTGAGCGACGACAGGTTACGGGTCAGCCGGACCGAGAGCGGAGCGATGCCGACCAGCGCGATCGCGATGAAGAGCAGCCCGAAGCCGGCGTTGCGCGCCGTCGTCCGACGCAGATCATTGAGCAGGTTGCCGACCGGCCGGGCGATGCCGAAGCGCAGTCCCGCGCCTGACTGATCCGGGGCGGTGACGACGATCCAGTTCTCCGTGCGGGTCGTCCCGGTGGTGTCGTGGACGACGTCGAGGCTGGCGAGCCTGGCGCGGTCCGCGTCGGTCGGTGCGTAGAGATGTCCGTCCTTGCCGACGGCAAACGGGATCTCGCCGCTGTCGCGCCGCGTATTCGCGAAGACGGTGGCCAGCAGGTTCGGCAGGTTGATCTCGGCATCGACCTGCTGCACCACCTGCCCGTTCCTTTCCATCTTCACGGCGAGCGAGGTGCCGATCAACGCGCTCTTGCGCGTCATCGGCTTGGCGGCCGGCGCTGAGGGGGCGGAAGGCACCCGCGCGGCAGTTGTGGCGGGCGCCCGAGGGGGCATGGGTGCCGGCAGCGAGGGAGCCGCCGGCACGGCCGCTGGCGGCGGAGCGGGAGGCGTCGGCGACAGGACCCTGCTTGACGGCGCAACGGGCGCCACGGGCAGCGCATTCGCCTCGGCCGCGGCCGTCGCGGCCTCGCGCTGCGCCTCGGCCTTCTTCTGAATCTCGGCGGCGCTGAGCTGAATGCCCTGGACGATCCCCATCAGACGCTGGTTCACTTCGCGGCCGATGCGGGCGCGTTCCTCCGGCGTCATCTGTTCGAACGAGCCGTTAGGCGCCATCTGCCGAAAGAGATCGCGTCGGATCGGCGCGAGGTCGATTTTCAGGTGCGACGGATCCGGAATCGATCCGTCCGGCGTCCCCAGGACCACCGCTTGCGGCACGCCAGGAAGATCGTGCGGCGCCGACGGCAGGCCGGCATCGGGAGGACCGAATCCGCGCCCCCGCCGCCCATCGCCGGATCCCTGCGGACGATCCGGAAACGGCGGACGCTGCACCGTGGTCGTCACGGCGCCCGGCGTGGCGGGCGGCGGCGTTCTCGATGGCAGCGTCGCTCCGGGGCCGGTCGGCGGCGGCCCGGGGAAGCCTCGTCCCCCGCCGCGACCGTTCATTCCGCGCACCTCGACGTTGTTGAGCAGCATCGCCACTTCGCCGAGCTGCGCGGCGACCTGCGCCTCGATCGCGTTCGAATCGGGGACGGCAATCGTCGTCGGCACCGGCGCTGCCGGCGCGGCAGGACTCGCGGGCTTCGCGGCAGGCGAGGCCTTCGCGACTACCCGTCGGGCGGCGGGCTGCGTGGCCCGGCCCGTCGTACCCATCGCGGTCTCGGTGGCCGTGGGCATGTCCATCAGGTGCGCGACGCGCTCGCTGATCTGGTGAGTGACGACCTGCATCCGCTGGGTCAGCTCTCCGGTCAGCATCTCGGTCTCGTGCTGCGCCGCCACCTGCAGCGCGCGTTCGTTGCTGGTATAGGTGTAGAACGTCACTGCCGCCAGCGGCACGACCGAGAGAAAGAAGAATGCGACGATGAGGCGAAGACGCAGGCTCATGCGGATCCTGCTTAGGATACGCCGTAAATCATGGCGTTTCTCTGGCGGCGCTCGAATCGGACGGTGACGGCTGTCTGCCGCGCCGGCCACGCGCAGAAACACGTGGAAGGTCGCGATGCGCGGTCATGCGCGGAGCGAGTCGCGTCGCGACCCGCTCCGCGTCGTGCCACCCGCTGGAATGGTTCACCTCTCGTGCAGACACGTCACGAGGACGTGCCCTTCGAGACGTCGGGTACGTCCTCGCCGAGCGCCGTCGCGAGATCCATCTGGTGCTCCTGTTCCTGGCGGAGGATCTCGCGGATGTCTTCGCCGATGCCGTACTCGCCGAGCGCCTCACACATGCGAACGCGCTCGCGGTAGTGGCGCACGGTGTCGTTCTCGTTGTCGAGATCGAAGCGCAGCATGTCGGTGGCCTTGTCCGACGTTTTCACCGGCTTCGCCTTGGCGGTGATGTCGCCGCCGAGATAGTCGATGTGTTTGGCGATCGTGAGCGCGTGCTTCAGCTCTTCGTGCGCGTGCTTCTCGAGCTCGGCCGCGATGTTCATGTACTCGGCGCCCTTGATCGCCTGCGAGTAGACGACGTAGGCGATGATCGCCTGGTATTCGCGGGAGAGGTCGTCGTTGAGGGCCGTGATCAGTGCGTCGCGCGTCGGCTTCTTCTCATCTGTCATCCGTCCTCCATCAGTCAATCCTTCGATGGTGGCTGACGCGGCGAGCTGTTGGCAAGCTCTTCCATCGCGTCCACTGGTCGAGCTGGTGCAGTTTCCAATCGCGAGAAGGGTCGGCGTTCGCCTGCCAATACCGGTCGCGGCTTGATTAGGGACGGGCTCTGGGACTAACGTGCGCAGCATGATTCTGACGTGGATACGCCGTACGACGTGGCCTCTCGCTCTTATCTGTCTCGCCCTCGCCAGTGTCTTCCCGTGGCACACCGAGGCGGCGGTCTCCCAGGCGCCCAGCGCGCCGATCAGTGCGGATCTCTATTCAGGGTTGCGGTGGCGCAACATCGGTCCGTTCCACGGCGGCCGGATTTCGGCCGTGACGGGCGTGATCGGCGGCCAGCCGGGCACCTTCTACGTCGGCACGCCGCTCGGCGGCGTGTGGAAGACGAGCAGCGCCGGCGTCACGTGGGTGCCGATCGTGGACCAGCTGACGAGCATCGACAGCATCGGCGCAGTCGTCGTCGCGCCGTCCGATCCCAACATCATCTACGTCGGCAGCGGTGACCCGATCGCCGGCGGCAACGGCGACGGCATGTACAAGTCCACCGACGCGGGAAAGACGTGGACGCACATCGGCCTGGAGGCCGCCCGCCGAATCAGCAAGCTCCTGATCGATCCCAGAGATCCGAATCTTGTCGTGGCGGGTGCGGTAGGCGACGGCAACACGGATGAGGCCGGCGGCGTGTATCGCACCACCGACGGGGGCCGCAGCTGGCAGAAGGTGCTGACGCCGACCGGCCCGACCGCGGTGCGCGACCTGGGATACGACTACAGCACGCCGGATCTGATGTTCGCCACCACCCTCGGCACGGGCGGCGCGTTCGGCGGCGGTGGCGGCGGCCGAGCGGCAGCTGCCGCTCCGCCAGTCCCGGCGAAGCTGTTCAAATCAACCGACGAAGGCAAGACGTGGACCGAGGTCACGACCCTGCCGCGTTACAACGGTCGGGTGAGCGTCGCGGTCGCGATGCACACCAACGGCCAGCGCCTCTTCGTCGTCGGCTCTCCCGTCGACAACGGATCCGGGCTCTACCGATCGGACGATGGCGGCGCGACGTGGAAGCACATGGCCGGCAACGACACGCGTGTCGCCAACGGCCAGGGCAACTATCAGTCGGGCGTGTTCCTCGATCCGCAGAATCCCGACATCGTCTACGTGACGAGCATCGCGCTGATGCGTTCCACCGACGGCGGCGTCACCTTCGAGTCGTTCAAGGGCGCGCCCGGCGGCGAGGATTACCACATGATGTGGATCGATCCGACCAACGGGCAGCGGATGCTCCTCGGCGTCGATCAGGGACCGACCGTCACGCTCGACGGCGGCAAGACGTGGAGCCTCTGGTATCCGATTCCGATCGCGCAGATGTACCACGTGTCGACTGACAACCGGTATCCGTACTCGGTCATCGGCGCGCAGCAGGACACCGGCGCGGTGATGACGCGCAGCCGCGGCGACTGGGGACAGGTCAACTTCACGGATTGGTCGCCGGTCCCGTCTTCCGAGTTCGGCACGCTGACGGCCGACCCGCTGCATCCCGAGATCATCTACGGCGTCGGCTACGGGCCCGGCGGCGGCGGCAGCGGCATGGTCAAGATCAACATGGCGACGGCCCAGTGGCAGAACGTGGCGCCCAACTTCGGCGCCGCCGCCCAGAAGTACCGCCAGGTCCGCGATTTCTGGAAGAAGTTCGATCCGTTTGATCAGACGGCGCTCTATGTCGGCTATCAGTGCCTGCTCGTCACACGCGACGGCGCGAAGACGTGGAAGGCTGTCAGCCCGGATCTGACGATCGCCAAAGATCAGAAGCCGGTCGCCTGCGGGGCGCCGCCTCCACCGGCGGCGCCGACGGGCGCCGCGGCTGGCGCTCCCGCGGCTGGCGGCGGACGCGGCGGCGGTCCGGCGATCACGGACTTCGTGCTCTCGACGGCGAAGAAAGGCGCCGTGTGGACAGTCAGCAGCAACGGACAGATCAACACGACCGTCGATGCCGGTCTGCACTGGACCAACGTGAGCAACATCGGCGAGGCCGCCAACGTGACCTTCAACACGATCGACGGCGCCCATCACGACGTCGGCACGGCCTACGTATCCGGCCGTCTCACCGCCGGCCGCGGCGCACCGGAAGGGGTCGACACCAACGTCCCGCTCGTGTGGCGGACGCACGACGCCGGCAAGACGTGGGCGAAGATCGTCGGCGGCCTGCCGAGCGACGAGCGTACCGGCAGCTGGGTCAACGTCGTCCGCGAGGATCCGAAGCAGAAGGGCCTGCTCTTCTGCGGCACCGAGACGACGGTCTACGTGTCGTTCGACGATGGCGATCACTGGCAGTCGCTGCGTCAGAACCTGCCGAGCTCGTCGGTCAGGGATCTGGTCTTCCACACCGACGACCACATGAACGACATCGTCGTGGCCACCTACGGCCGCGGCTTCTGGGTGCTCGACGACATGACGCCGCTCCGCGAAATCGCGGCGAAGAGCGCGGACATCGCCGCGGCTCCGGCGTATCTCTTCAAGCCGGGCGACGCCATCCGCGCCCGTCTCAACGCGAACTGGGATCAGCCGATGACGATCCAGATGCCGCACGTGCCGAATCCGCCCTACGGCGCCATCATTTATTACCACCTGAGCCAGCCGCCGTCCGGTGAGATGACGCTGCAGGTGTTCGACGCGGCGGGCGGCCTGGTGCGGACGATCACGAGCACCCCGCCGCCGGCGATCACGGGAGCGATCTTTCCCAACTACTGGCTGATGACGCCCGCCTCGCGGGCCCTGCCAACTGCCGCCGGCACCAATCGCACCAATTGGGATCTGCAATACGACGATCCGCCGGCGTTCACGCACGATCTCGAGGACGAGATGAACATGGTCGACGGCATGACGACGCCGGGCCCGCATGGCCCGCAAGTACCGCCCGGCACCTACACGCTGAAGCTCACCGTCGACGGCAAGGTCTACACCCAGACCGTCGTCGTCCACAACGATCCGCGCGCCGGCGAGAGCGCCGCGACGCTCGCCGCGCTCAAGTCGCAGCACAAGCTGACGCTGCTTGCATACCAGGCGATGAAGGACAGCTACGCAGCGAACGACGAGGTGAAGGCTGTTCGCGAGCAGGTCGCGGCGCTGGCGAGCCAGGGCGGAGACGCTGGCGCGAAGGCGAAGGAGATCGACACGAAGCTCGCGGCGTTTGGCGGCAGCGTGCCGGCTGGCGGACGCGGTGGCGGCGGCCGCGGCGGCCAGGCGCCCGGCGGGATGCAGTCGTTTGTCTCGCTCAACGCCAGTCTCGGCACGATCGTCAGCATGATGCAGGTCGGCCTCGACATGGCGCCGACGCCGGCGCAGATCGAGACCTGGGAGAGCGACTGCAAGAACTACAACACGACGGTCGCCGCGTGGAAGAAGCTGCAGACCGATGATCTGACGGCGTTCAACGCAGATCTGGCAAAAGCGAACGCCAAGCCGCTGTCGCTGGCGCCGACGAAGGTGTCGCCGGCGGTGTGCACGTTCGCGACGCCGTCAGCGCCGGCGACCGCGAAGCGGTAATGCGAGCTCGCTGACATTCCTCCGATTCGACAGACGGGGACAAAAACAGAAGGCCGGCGTTGAGCCGGCCTTCTGTTTCAAGACGTAAGAAATTCGCGGAGAGACTCGGTCAGGCGCAGCCGCTCGTCGTGCCGCAGTTCGAGCACTTGTAGCAGGCGCCGCTGCGCACCATGATCGACCCGCAGGTCGAGCACGGCGGCGCGTCTTCCTGATTGACGATCGCGGCGAACGACGACCGGGAAGGCGTCGAAGGGCTCGGCAAAGCGACGCTGGCCTTCACGTCGAGCGGCAGCTGCTCCGGCGTCGAGACGACGACCTCGTCGCGGTTGTTCACGCCGGCGCGAAACTGCGCCTCGGGCGACAGGAATTTCGCCGCCATCCAGCGGAAGATGTAGTCGACGATCGACTTGGCGAAGCGGACGTCGGGGTTGCGGGTCATCCCCGACGGCTCGAAGCGGACGTGGCTGAACTTGTCGACCAGGTCCTGGAGCGGCACCCCGTACTGGAGGGCGTAGCTGATCGCCTGGGCGAACGCGTCGGCGAAGCCGCTGATCGTCGACCCTTCCTTCGCCATCACGATGAACAGCTCGCCCGGCATGCCGTCCTCGTAGAGGCCGACGGTGATGTAGCCCTCGTGGCCGGCGATGTCGAACTTGTGGGTGAAGGCGTGCCGCTCGTCCGGCAGCTTGTGACGGCGCGGGCCGGCGTCGACGGCGGCGGCGCCCTGCGCCACGACCCCGGCGTTGAGGATCGCCTGCTTCGAGGTGTTGAGCGGCTGCGTGCGCTTGCTGCCGTCGCGGTAGATCGACACCGCCTTGGCGCCGATGCGCCACGAGTCGATGTAGGCCTGCTGGATGTCGGCGACGGTCGCGTCCTTCGGCACGTTGACGGTCTTGCTGATCGCCCCTGACAGGAACGGCTGGGTCGCCCCCATCATCTTGATGTGGCCCATGTAGTGGATCGATCGCGATCCGCGCATCGGCTTGAAGGCGCAGTCGAACACCGCCAGGTGCGGCTGCTTGATGTGCGGCGCCCCCTCGATGGTCTCGTGCTCGTCGATGTAGTTGATGACGTCGGTGATCTGCGGCTGCGTGTAGCCGAGCTTCTTGAGCGCCATCGGCACGGTGGTGTTGACGATCTTCATCATCCCGCCGCCGACCAGCTTCTTGTACTTGACGAGCGCGATGTCCGGCTCGACGCCGGTGGTGTCGCAGTCCATCATGAAGCCGATTGTCCCGGTCGGCGCCAGCACGGTGGCCTGGGCGTTTCTGAACCCGTGCTGCTCGCCCATCTCGATCACTTCGTCCCAGACGTTTCTGGCCGACTCCATCAGGTCCTTGGGGACGTTGGTCTTGTCGATGTCCTTGAGCGCGGCGCGGTGCTTCCGCATGACGCGCAGCATCGGGTCCCTGTTCTTGTCGTAGCCGGCGAACGTACCGCCGTGGTCGCGCGCGATCCGCGAGCTCTCGGCGTAGGCGGCGCCGTGCATCAGCGCGGTGATCGCCGCCGCGTAGTCGCGGCCGCCGTCGCTGTCATAGGGCACGCCGCGCGACATCAGCAGCGCGCCGAGATTGGCGTAGCCCAGGCCCAGCGGCCGGTAGGCATGCGAGTTCTTCTCGATCGCCGGCGTCGGATACGACGCGTTGTCGACCAGGATCTCCTGCGCCAGGATCATCGTCCGGCAGGCGCGCTCGAACGCCACGGTGTCGAACTCGCCGGCATCCTTGCCGTCGCCCTCCGGCTTGACGAACTTCATCAGGTTGATCGACGAGAGATTGCACGCCGTGTCGTCGAGGAACATGTACTCCGAGCACGGGTTGCTGGCGTTGATGCGCGCCGTGTTCGGGCTGGTGTGCCAGTCGTTGATCGTCGTGTCGAACTGCATGCCGGGGTCGCCGCAGACCCACGTGCCCTCGGCAATCATCCGCATCAGGTCGCGCGCCTTGTAGGTCTCGACCGGCTGGCCGCTGGTCACCGCGCGCGTCGTCCACTCGCCGTCGTCGAGCACCGCGCGCATGAACTCGTCGGTGACCCGCACCGAGTTGTTCGAGTTCTGGAAGAACACCGAACCGTAGGCGACGCCGGTGAACGACCCGTCATAGCCCGCGTCGATGAGCGCCCAGGCCTTCTTCTCCTCCTCGACCTTGCAGTTGATGAACTCGACGATGTCGGGGTGCTCGGCGTTGAGGATGACCATCTTCGCCGCGCGGCGCGTCTTGCCGCCCGACTTGATCACCCCGGCGAACGCGTCGAAGCCCTTCATGAACGACACCGGCCCAGACGCCGTGCCGCCGCCGGCGAGCAATTCCTTCGAGGATCGGATGTTCGACAGGTTGGAGCCGGTGCCCGAGCCGAACTTGAAGAGCATCCCCTCGGTCTTGGCGAGCCCGAGGATCGATTCCATCGTGTCCTGCACGGCATTGATGAAGCAGGCGGAGCACTGCGGCGCCTTCTCGAACCCGACGTTGAACCAGACCGGCGAGTTGAACGCCGCCTTCTGGTAGACCAGCAGGTGCCTCAGGTCGGCCGAAAACGCCTGCAGGTCGTCGTCGCTCGCGAAGTACTGCTGCTGCTCGGCCCAGCGGGTGATCGTATCGACGACGCGACCGATGAGCTGCTTGACGCTGCGCTCGCGCTCGGGCGTCCCGAGCTGGCCGCGGAAATACTTCGAGACCACGATGTTGGTTGCCTGCTGCGACCACGACTTCGGGATCTCGACGTCGCGCTGCTCGAAGACGACTTCCCCTTTTTCCGAGCCGATCACCGCCGCGCGGAGGTCCCACTCGATCTCGTCGAACGGATCGATGCCTTCACGCGAGAAGAAACGCTCGTACTCCAGGCCGGGAATGCTGTCAGGAAGGTGGCTCGAAGGGGTCTGCGCCTCACCGGACGCGCTCCGGCCTGCCTGTTCCGTACGTGCCATGATCATCCTCCGCCAACGCTGGCCTACACCCGTGCCCCACGGGGTGGCCCCGACCGCAAAATGTTTTGGAAACAACCGTCAGACCGGCGCGTGCTGAGGGCTGGGAAACCCCCTCCCCGTTCCGTCGGCTGGCGAGCCAATATGGACCTTGTTTACCTGGCTGTCAAGCCCCGGATCCACTACATATTGTGCCTTTTTGGATCACACAACGCAATAGATGGCGGAATGCACAGTTTGGCGCAGGGTTCTTTCAGGCGACCTATTTTGTAAGGTAAGGCCGCCCCGAGATCACTTCCCGGCAAGCTCCCGAGCCAGGGCTTCCGCCTTCTCGGCGACGCTCTGCGCGAACACGACGTTGCCCGCCTTGAGCGCATCTTCGGCCTGCTGGGCGAACGTCCGCGCGTCTTCGTACGCCTTCTGGCGGGCCTTGTTCAGCCGGCCGTAGTCCACGTTGCTGAGCACGCCGCGGGTGCGATCGATCGTCGCGCGCACGGTGGCCTCGGCGCCGTTGCTCTCTGGGGTCCGGAGCTGGGGTGCCGGAGCGACGGGCGCTGGCGCCGGCAGCGGCGTCTCGGGTGCCGCGCCCTGGTCGGCCGGTTTCGCGGCATCCCCGGGCTTCGCCTCGGGCTTCTCAGCCGCAATCGGCGGCCTCGCCGTGGTCTCGCGGGCGCCACGGGTCGTGCCGCGGGTCGCCGGCGGCACGGCCGGAGCGGGAAGCTCGCCGACCGGTTCGACGATCGGCTCGGGAGGGATCGGGACGACATGTGCGGGGGGCGGCGGCACGTCCAGCGCCGGCGCATCGTCTTTTCCCTTGGCGTTCGCCGAGGCACACGCCGCCGCCATGGCGGCAATCAGGATTGCGGCGGCGGCCGGCAGCAGCGACTTCATCGAATGCGCCTTGTGATCCTAGCCTACGCCTGCGGGAAGATCAGCCTGAATCGGGTGCCGCTGCCAGGCGTCGACTGCACCTCGACCTCGCCATCGTGCAGCTGCACGATGCGGTAGACCATCGACAGGCCGATGCCGCTTCCGCGCTCCTTGGTCGTGAAGTACAAATCGAAGATCTTCTCGAGGTGATCCCGGGGGATGCCGACGCCGGTGTCTTCGACGTCGATCTCGACGCGCCGGCGGGCGACGGCGCGGCAGCCGATGCGCACCGTGCCGCCGTTGGGCATCGCCTGGCAGGCGTTCAGCGCCAGATTGAGGAGCGCCTGCCGCAGCATGGCGGGATCGGCGTTGATCGGCGGCAGGTCCGGCGGGCACTCGTGCCTGATCGTCACCTTGGCCTGCTCCGCCTCGGGCGTGACGGTCGTCACCACCTCGGACACGATGGCGGCGAGGCCGGTCGGCTGCAGCTTCAGTTCGTCCGGGCGCGCGAACCGCAGGAACCCGTTGAGCACCTGATCGAGGCGCTGAATCTCCTTGCCGATGACCTCGACGTGGCGCCCGATATCGGTGGTCCGCTGCGCCGTGCCGGCGGCCAGCCCAGGCGCCGGCGATCCCGAGACGGCGGCCGCCGCGATCGGCAGGCGCGACAGCTTGTTCTTCAGCAGCTCGAGATGAATCGTCATCGCGTTGAGCGGGTTCTTCACCTCGTGCGCCACGCCCGCCATCAGGCGGCCGAGCGCCGCCAGCTTCCGCGAGTAGTTCAGCGTCGAGTGCATCTGCGTCATGAACGCCAGGTTGCGCGCCACCAGCATCGCCCCGAGGAACTTGCCGTGCCCGTCGTCGATCGGATGGGTGATGAGCATCAGTTCGCTCGACTCGTGGGGGTGGGCGGTGGTCGGTCCCTGCGGCTGCCGAGACGCGAGCGTGCGGTCGACCATCGCGCGCACGGCCTGATCCTCCGCGAAGTCGGGCAGCACGCTGTTCATCGCCGGGTTGCAGAACATCAGGCGCCCTTCCGGGCTGAACAGCGCGACCGCGTCTTCGAGGTTCTCGACGATCGATTCGAATTCGGTCGGCTGGGTCAGCGAGCGGGCGCGCGACTCGGAGAGCTGCGCGCGGACCGCGGCGAACGAGCTGCCGAGGTCCTTGAACTCCGCTTCCGGCAGGTCGAGCCGGACGTCGAGCTCGCCGCGGCCCAGCCGGGTGAGGCCGCTCTGGATGACGTGGATCGGCCGCAGCATCCACTGCGCCAGCAGCATCGCGACCAGCGTCGACAGGATGAGCGCGTAGAGCACGCTCTGCAGCGCCAGGCTGAACGCCTTCTGCAGCTCGCTCTTGACGAGCAGCGTCGAGATGCCGATCCGGATGGTGCCGAACTGCTTGTCGCCGAACAGCAGCGGCTGGTCGGCCTCGTAGGTGCTGTCGGAGAAATAGACGGCGCGCAGCAGCCCGAGGGCGTTCTGGTTGAGCACCGTGCGGATGTCATCCTGCGGCGGCAGCGGCTTGCCTTCCTCGGACACGAGGTTGTGCGCGACCGCGATCCCCTGCGTGTTGGTGATCGCCGCATAGGTGACGTTGTGGGAGTAGGCGAAGCTCGAATCGAGCAGCGAGCGGATGCCGCCGTCGTGCTGCAGCGCCGCATACGGATCCGCCGCTCCAGGCACGACCTCGCGGGCCCGCTGGTAGATCGCCTGCTTCAGCAGCTCGCCGCGCGACGCGCTTTCCTGGAGACTGAGCTGGGCCAGCGTCGACAGATGATAGGCCGACAGCGCGGCCACGATGACCACGACCAGCGTCGTGACGCCCGCGACCTGCCGCGACTTGATCGACAACCTACTCTCCCGGCTCCGTTCTCCTCCCCGCTGCCTCGTCGCGCATCCGGTTCAACTTGTTGTGCAGGGTCTTGAGGGAGATGCCGAGGATCTCGGCGGCGCGCGTCTTGTTGTTGCGGGTGTGATCGAGCGTCAGCAGGATCAGCCGCCGCTCCGCCTCGTCGACGGTCGTCCCCGGCGTCAGGGTCATCGTCGGCAGCGTCTCCTCGCCGCGCGTCACCAGCAGCGGCGGCAGGTGGCGGACGCCGATGAAGTCCCCCTCGGCGAGAATCGTGGCGCGTTCGATCACGTTGCGCAACTCGCGGATGTTGCCCGGCCAGGGATACTGCTCGAGGATCTGCATCGATTCGGCGTCGACCGCCTTGACCGCCTTGTTGTTGACGCCGTTGAACTCGTTGAGGAACCGCTGGATGAGCAGCGGCACGTCCTCGCGCCGGTCGCGCAGCGGCGGCAGCTCGATCGCGAACACGTTGAGCCGGTAGTAGAGATCCTCGCGCAGCTTGCCCGTGCGGACGGCCTCGGTCGGATTGGCGTTGGTCGCGGCGATCACCCGCACGTCGACCGACTGCTCCTGGCGGCCGCCGAGCCGCCGGAAGGTCCGCTCCTGCAGCACGCGCAGCAGTTTGACCTGCGTCGCCGGCTGCATCTCGGCGATCTCGTCGAGGAACAGCGTGCCGCGGTGCGCCAGCTCGAAGACGCCGGTACGGCGATCGTGGGCGCCGGTGAACGCCCCCTTTTCGTGGCCGAAGATCTCGCTCTCGAGCAGCGTTTCGGGAATCGCCGCGCAGTTGATCCCCACGAACGGAAACGACGAGCGCGGGCTCAGCTCGTGGATCGTCTGCGCCACCAGCTCCTTGCCCGTGCCCGACTCCCCCCAGATCAGCACCGAGGCCGCGGTCGGCGCGGCCTGCTCGATCGTGCGGTAGACGCTGCGGATCGTCTGGCTGCTGCCGATGATGCGGCCGAAGCTGCCCTGCTCGCGCAGCTGCCGGCGCAGCAGTTTCACCTCGCGCAGCGTTTCCTGGCGCTCGACCGCCTTGGACAGCAGGATGCGCAGCCGGGCCGGATCGACCGGCTTGCTCAGGTAGTCGTAAGCGCCTTCCTTAATCGCCTCGACCGCGGTCTCGACCGTCCCCTGCGCGGTGAGCAGGATGATCGTCAGATCGGACAGCTGATCCTTGAGCAGGCGCAGCAGCTCGAGGCCCCCCATCCGCGGCATGACGAGATCCGACACGATGATCGCCGGCCGGAAGGACGACATCTTCTGAATGGCCTCTTCGCCGTTGGCCGCCTCGTCGGTCTGGTAGCCCCACGCGCCGACGAGCTCGGTGAGGCCGACCCGGGTCGCCGGATCGTCCTCGACAATCAGGACGCGCTCGGCCACGGCAGGGGGCGTTTCTGTCAGTGTCGCCACAATTGTTGAGTGTATCCGGAACGGCAGGAAGACAGCCAGCTGGAACGGGCGCGCCCGAAGCTGGGCCGTAGGCTGGCAGGGGGGTTGCTTCTCAGCCGTACAGGCGCGCGGGGCCGGCACCCAGCCTCACGCGATGAGCCAAGGGAGAGGCCATGAGAATGATGATTGCCGTTACGGGGTTCGCCCTGGCGGTCGCCTGTTCGAATCCGTCGGCGGCCGCCCTGAATCGTTCGGCCGCTTCGTCCCCCGACTCGACCGGACCGGTCGCCACGCCGGCCGACGTATCTGCAGCGCCCGCGCCGCCGGCAGGTGGGAGCCGCGAAATTCTGCTGCCCGCCGGCACGCTCCTGCCGATCAGACTCGAGACGTCAGTGGGCTCCGATATCAGCCGCGTCGAACAGCCGGTGGAGGGCCGTCTTCGACGCGCCCTGATCGTGCACGGCGTGGAAGTGCTGCCCGCAGGAACGATCGTGAAGGGACACGTCACCGCCGTCCGCCGGCCCGGCAAGGTACAGGGGCGGGGTTACGTCGCCATGCGGTTCACCGAGGTCGACACGCGAGGCTCCGGCCTCGAGCACATCACCACCGCGGCGGTCTCGCGCACCGCTCCGACGACGCGGCAGAAGGACGCGGTCGAAATCCTCGGCCCCGCCGCAGCAGGCGCGGTGATCGGACGTCTCGCCGGCGGCAAGGGAGCCGCCGCTACGGGCGCCCTGATCGGCGGAGCCGCCGGCACCGGCTATGTGCTCTCGACGCGCGGCAAGGACGTGCGGGTCGGAAAAGGCACACCGTTGTCGGTGAAGCTGACCCGGAGTGTAGACATCAGAGCCGAGGCAATCAGGTAAGAATCATCGGCCCAGAGACCGGTTCGCAGTCGGCACTCGGCAGTCATCGCTAGCGGTGACTGCCGACTGCCTTCTGCCTGTCTTCCCATACACTGCGTCTGTGATCGAGCTGCCGCCAGCGACAGTGCCACCGGCACTGCCGCCTGCCCCATTGCCGGCCATGGCCCGCGTCGCGGCGGCCTTCGAGGTCTTGCTCTGCTCCGGCCTGCCGACGCAGATCGCGATCATCGCCCTGCTCGGCTCGGCCGGCGTCCATCCGCGGACCGCTGGCGGCACGCTGTCGCCACGGTTCATCTTTTCGCTGACGCTCCTCGACACGGTGCTCGTCGTGTCGCTCGTCGCGCTGTTCCTGCGCTCGAGCGGCGAGTCGTGGCGAGCCCAGCTCTTTGCGTCGCCGTCGCCGCGGCGGGACGTGCTGCTCGGTATCGCACTCGTTCCCGCCTCGTTTGCGATCGTCGCGATCGTCCTCACGATCGTCCAGGTGGTCGCGCCGTCGCTTCGCAACGTGCCGCACAACCCGATGGCGGATCTGGTACGGACGCGGCTGCAGGCCGTGGCCTTCGCGTTCGTCGTGACGATCGCCGGCGGGGTGCGCGAGGAAATCCAGCGCGGCTTCGTGCTGCGGCGTTTCGAGCAGTATCTCGGCGGCGGCACCGTCGGGCTGGTGGCGTTCAGCCTCCTCTTCGGCCTCGGCCATCTCGAGCAGGGACGCGACGTCGCGCTGGCCACCAGCGTCCTCGGCGCCTTCTGGGGAGCCATCTTCCTGCGGCGGCGATCGATTCTCGGCCCGATGATCGGCCACGCCGGCTTCGACCTGGCCCAGATCGCGAACTTCCTGACGATGACCTGAGCGGTGGTGACGTCGCGACCCTGGCGTTCGCCATAGAATGAGCGGATAGCTGTGACCACCCGGCCCATCGCCGCTGGCCCCTCCCGTCGCCAGTGGATCCTGTTCGCCTGCCTGTTCGCGCTGTCTCTTCCCGCGGTCACGCCGCGCATCTATTCCTCGGACGAGATTCAGTACTTCGCGTTCCTGCGGTCGTTCTGGTTCGATCGTGATCTGTCGTTCGAGAACGAGTACCGCTACTTCTACGATCGCGGCGTCGCGCGGTCGGAAGGCTTCCACGAGACCTTCCTCGAGCGGACCACCGACACCGGCCGGCGGATCAACTTCGGCACGATCGGCTGCGCGATCCTGTGGTCGCCGTTCTACGCGGCGGGCCACCTGGCGGCGATCGCCAGCGGAGCGCCGCGCGACGGCTTTTCGGCCCCCTACATCTCCGCCGTCGCCTACGGATCCGCGTTCTATGGGTTCCTGGCGATCGTGCTGGCGGTGCGATGCGCGCAGCGTCTCGGCGTCACGGCGTTCGGCGGCGGTCTAGCGGTCTGGCTGGGCACGCCGCTCCTCTTCTATATGTACGTGGCGCCGCCGTTTTCGCATGCGTGCTCGGGGTTCGCGGTCGCGCTGTTCACCTGGACGTGGCTGCGCGCGCGCGACAGGTGGTCGCCGGCCGGGATGGCGGCGCTCGGCGCCGTTGGCGCGCTCATGGCGATGACCCGCGAGCAGGACGTGTTCTTCATCGCCGGCCCTGCGCTCGACTGGCTGCTGTCGCAGCGCGCGGATCGCGGTCACGGCCGACGATCCGTACTGGCAGTGCTCGCCGCGGCGGGATGCTTTCTGGCCCTCTACACGCCGCAGCTCGTCGCCTACAAGATCCTGAACGGCCACTTCGGACCGCACGCCTCGGTCGCCAACAAGATGAAGTGGTACGCGCCGCACGCGCTGCAGGTGCTGGGATCGCCCGAGCACGGCTTCTTCGTCTGGACGCCGCTGGCGGCGGTCGCGCTGCTCGGGTTGTTCGCGGCGCCCGTCAGCCTCACAGGCGACCGCGTGAGCGGCGCGCGAACGCTGGCCAGGCGGCACGCCGTGCCGCTGGCGCTCGGCACCATGGCGCTCCTCCAGATTTATATCGGCGGCAGCGTCGACTCGTGGACCGTGGCGGGAGGCTTCGGGCAGCGCCGCTTCGTCGCGCTGACCACCGTGATGGTCATCGGCCTGTCGTGGCTCCGCGCCGCGGCGGCCGGCCGGGCGCGCTGGACCGTGGACGCCGCGATCGTCGTCGCGGTCTACTGGAATCTGGCGTTGACGGCGGAGTTCGCCACCGGGTTGATGGATCGGCAGCGCCTCGAGCCGGCGCGCAACGCCTACGACGCCTTCGTGACCCTCCCGCGCATGGCGCCGACACTCGCCTCGCGCTATCTGTTCGATCGACAGTCGTTCTATCGTGCGCATCCTCTATCTCGCTGACATCCGGTTCCCGCTGGATAGGGCCAACGGCATCCAGTCGATGGCGACCTGTCACGCGCTCGCGGCGCGGGGCCACGACGTCTCGCTGGCGGTCCGCCCGGACACGGCACGCCCGCCTCGCGATCCCTTCGCCTTCTACGGCCTGCCGCGTCTGGCGTCGCTGCACGTCGAGACCGCCGCGATCGCCGGACCGCCGGCCGCGCGGCGCGCCGGCTACGTCGCGTTCGCCTTCGGCCGCGCCCTCGGCCGGGTCCGTCAGGATGTGATCGTCACGCGCGATCTCGGCATCGCCTCGCTGCTGCTGCGGGCGCCGCGCCTGGTTCGCGCCCCGGTCGTCTACGAAGCGCACGGCTTGGCCGCCGAAGAGGCGGAAGCGCGTCCGAAGATGCTCGCCGGCGCCGCGCCGGCAGCGCCCACCAAGCTCCGTCGGCTCGCGGCGCGCGACGCGACCGTGTGGCGGTCGGCCGACGCCTACGTGACGATCACGGCAGGACTGCGGCAGGCACTCGAGGAGCGGTTCGGCCCGCGTCCGCGGGTCGCGGTCGTGCCCGACGGCGTCCGCGCCGTCCGCGCCCCGTCCGCGCGAGCGTCGGACGCGCCATTCACGATCGGCTACGCAGGCCATCTCTATCCGTGGAAAGGGGTCGAAACGGTCGTCGAGTGCGTCGCCGCCATTGCCGACGCGCACGGCCTGATCGTCGGCGGCCATCCGCAGGAACCGGATCTCGCGCGCGTCACGGCGTTCGCCGAGCAGATCTTCTGTTCGCAGCGGATCACGTTCACGGGGATGCTTCCCCCCGCCGAGGTGGCGGACCGCCTCCTGGACGCCGACGTGCTGCTGCTGCCCAATCCTCCGTCGGCGCTCTCCACCCGGTTCACATCGCCGCTGAAACTCTTCGAGTACATGGCCGCGGGCCGGCCGATCGTCGCGAGCGACCTGCCGGCCATCCGCGAGGTGCTGACCGACGGGCACAACGCGCTGCTCGCCGAAGCCGGCAATCCTCAGGCCTATGTCGCGGCCGTGCGGCGGATCAAGGACGATCCCGCGCTTGGCGCGCGTCTGGCGGCGCAGGCGAGGGAAGACGTCGCCCGCTACACGTGGGACGCGCGCGCCGCGAGGCTCGAGGCGCTGTTCGGGGAGCTGCGGTGATCTCCCGCGATCTGCTCGACCGCGTCCGCTGCCCGGCGTGCCGCGGCCCTCTCGATGGAGACGCGCTGCAGCTCGTCTGCAGGTCGTGCGGCACGCGCTATCCCGGCACGTCGCAGGACTTCCTGGATCTCCGTCCGCGCGAACGCTTCGAAGAGCAGACCAAGTACCTGGACGAGGCGCTGCACGCCGACGCGCGCTACCAGCGGGTGTCGCCGCCGTTCCTCGGATCGAAGATCCGCAACGACATGCTCCGTGCGTTTCTCGCGCCGGCGCCGGGCGACCGGCTCGTCGACCTCGGGTGCGGCAGCGGCCGGGCGCTGCTGTGGAACCGCGACTGGGGGGCGCGCGCGGTCGGCGTCGACATCGCGCCGTTCTTCGCCGACGAGGCGAGGCAGACGATCGACCTGATGCTCGGCGACCTGCGCCGCCTGCCGTTCGCCGACGCGACGTTCCAGAAGGCCTTTTCGCTCGACGTGCTCGAGCACCTCTCTCCGGAGGCGCTGCGCGGCATGCTCGCCGAGGCGGCGCGCGTCCTGGCGCCGGGCGGAACGCTCTTCGTCTACACGCACGTGCGCCGCAACGCGCGCATCGCGATCGGGCTGCGATGGATCAACCGGCTGGCGGAGCGCCTCGATCGCGCCGGCCTGATCGATCTGCGCCAGGAACACCTGCGCAAGTCGGATCACCTGAACCCGCTCGCCGACATCCCGGAGCTGCGCCGCGTCGCCGCGGCCTGCGGGTTTCGCATCGCGCGGATCCGCTACTACACGCCGATCGTCGGCGGCTTCGTCGAGAACGTGCTGATGCGGCTCGCGGAGAAGCGACTCGCGGACGGTGCCAAGGGTGCTAACGGTGCTAAGGGTGCCAAGGGTGCGGGTGCGAAGGGTGCTAACGGTGCGAAGGGTGCGGGTGCGGAGGGTGCTAGCGGTGCGAAGGGTGCGGGTGCTAAGGGTGCTACGGCTGCGGAGGGTGCCAGCGGCGCGAAGGGTGCGGGTGCTACGGGTGCGGAGGGTGCGCTGGTATCGGACGAAGAAGCGCTGAAAGCGGCGCGAGCGGAAGGCAAGCGGCGCGTCGCGGAGAGCGGGGCGACACGCGCGGTGCTGCACCTGCTCACGGCGGCGATGAAGCTGGACCTGCTGCTCTTCGGTCGCATCGAGTCGGGACCGTTCTTCGCGCTGCTCGAGCGGGTACCGCCGGCTTCGACGGATCCGGCGGGGGACGCGTGAGGATCCTCTACTCCGCCATCGATCAGACGGTTCCCGGCACGAAAGGGGGATCGGTGCACGTGGCCGCGGTGGCGGAGGGCCTGGCGGCGCTCGGGCACGAAGTGACGGCGCTGGTGACGCCAGGCCCGACGCAGCCGGCCGGCACGAAAGTGCGGTGGATCGCGTTGCCGCCGCCGCTCGGGTCGCCGCACCTGCGGCTGTGGCGATCGCACGCCATCGGCACGCTGGCGCGCGGCTTCGAGCCCGACGTGGTCATCGAGCGGTACCACAACTTCGGCGGCGAAGCGATCCGTCTGGCGCGCAGCCTCGGGGCGACAGCGGTGCTCGAGATCAACTCGCCGGTCGTCGACCATCCCGGCTCGCGCAAGGCGCTCGCCGATCGGCTGCTCCTGGTCGAACCGATGCGGCGCTGGCGCGAGCACATCTGCCGGCTCGCCGACGTCATCGTCACCCCCAACGCCGCGACGGTGCCCGCGGCGATCGCCGAGGGCAGACTGACCCTCCTCGAGTGGGGCGCCGACACCACCCGCTTCCGCCCCGGGCTGGACGCGCCGCCGCCCTTCCGCCGGCCGGACGTCGGCACGCTCGCGATCTTCGCGGGCGCGTTCCGCAGCTGGCACGGGGCCGTGCACCTCGTCCGCGCGGTCAAGGCGGTGCGCGCGAGCGGGCGGCGCGACCTCGGCGCCGTGCTGGTCGGCGATGGCCCGGAGCTGGCCGCGGCGCGGGCCGAAGCGGCCGGTGTCGACGGCATCCTCTTCACCGGTGCGCTGCCCCACGACCTCATGCCGGCGGCGCTGGCCGCGGCCGACATCGGCGTGGCGCCGTTCGAGATCTCGGCGCACCCGCCGCTCGCGATCGGGTTCTACTGGTCGCCGCTGAAGCTGTTCGAGTACATGGCGGCCGGCCTGCCGGTGGCCGCGCCGGCCGTCGACCGGATTCCCCAGCTGGTCGCCCACGAGCGCGAAGGGCTGTTGTACGATCCGGCCGATGCCGGTGCGCTCGCGAACGCGCTCCTGCGGTTGACGGATCCCGCGCTGCGGACCACGCTCGGCGCCGCCGCCCGGGATCGTGCGGCGCTCTCGTACAGCTGGGACGCGCATTGCCGCGGCCTCGTCGCCGCGATCGAGCTCAGGCGCGGCGTGACCCACCCGTGAAAATCCTCATCGTCACCGACGCGTTCCCGCCGGTGTGCGGCGGCAGCGGCTGGAGCACCTACGAGCTGGCGCGCGGCCTGCGCGCGCGCGGGCACGCCATCGCCGTCGTGCAGCCGGTGCCGGGAACGCCCGCCGGCGTCGTCAGCACGACCTACGACGGCTTGACGGTCCGACGCGTCGGCGCCCCCGCGCCCGACGTCCCGTACCTGCGCAACTACTACAAGAGCGAACGGCTGACGCGCTCGCTGACCCGTTATCTCGGCACGCTGCTCGATTCGGAACGGTTCGACATCGTGCACGCGCAGCATGTGATGACCACGGTGGCGTCGATCGACGCGGCACACGCGGCAGGTGTACCGGCCGTCGCGACCGTCCGCGACTACTGGCCGGTGTGCTACTGGTCCGACCTGCTGCTCACGCGCAGCGGCCTCGAGCTGTGTCCGGCCTGCACGACCGCGAACATGCGACGCTGCATCCAGCCGCGGGCTGGCGCCTGGTGGCCGCTGGCGGTGCCGATGATCCCGTACATGCGCGCGAATCTGGCCTCGAAGCGGAACGGACTGACGCGCGCCGACGCGGTGATTGCGGTCAGCACGCGCATCGCCGCCGATCTGCGCGCGCGCGCGCCGGAACTCGCCGGCACGCGGATGGAGGTGATTCCCAACCCCGTGGACGTGGCGGCGCTGCGCGCAATGGCGGCGGATGGGGGACGCCAGATGGAACCCTATGCGCTCTATCTCGGCAAGATTGCGCCGAACAAGGGGACGAGCGTCCTCGTCGACGTCATCACGCGCGCCGAGCTGCCCTGGAAGCTGATCGTTGCGGGCGACGGACCGGAACGCGCCGAGCTCGAGCGCGCGGCACGCGCGTCGGGACGCCGCGTCGAGTTTACAGGCTGGATCGACAAGGACGCCGCGGCGCGGCTGCTCGGCGGTGCGTCGCTGCTGATCTTTCCTTCGCGCGGCCCCGAGTCGCTCAGCCGGGTGCTGATCGAGGCAGGCGCGCTCGGTGTCCCGATCGCCGCCATGGACACCGGGGGCACCCGCGACATCGTCGAGCCTGGCGTGACAGGACTCCTGTCCGCCGCGCCGGAGGGGCTTGCCGACGATGTCCGCCGGCTGGCTGGCGATCCTGCGCTGCGACGCGGCGTGGGCGACGCGGCGCGGCGGAAGGTCGAGCGGGAATTCGACGCGCCCGCCGTGATCGCACGGATCGAGTCGCTCTACGCGGAGCTGGCCGCGCGATGAAGGTGGCGCTGCTGTCGCGCGCGGTGTTCCCGCTGCACGGCGTCGGCGGTCTCGAGCGCCACGTCTACGACCTGGCGCGCGCGCTCGCCGATCGTGGTGTCGGCGTCACGTTGATCACGCCACCGGCCGGCGATGCTCCGGCGGCGGGAGGCGTGATTCATCCGGACGTGCGCCTCCGCTCCGTGCCGTACCACACGTTCCCGCTCGCGGGACGACGAGGCACGACCGTGCTCGATCGGATTACGGCGTACCCGCTTTGGGGGCTGCGCGCCGGACGGCTGGCGCTCGATCTCGTGGCGTCCGGCGACGCCGACGTGGTCCATGGCTTTGGCGCGAGCGTGCTCGGCTATGCCGGCGTGCGCAGCCACGCCATCTCGGGCCGGCGATCGTCCGCGACCGCCCCGCTGGTGATGAACCCGCAGGGACTCGAGGAATTCGGTGCCACCGATCCTGGACGGGCGCCGTTGAAGGTGACGGCGTATCTGCCGCTGCGCCGCGCGGTGCTGCGGTGCGCACGCGCCGCCGACGCGGTGATCGCGACCGACCGCGCGCTCGAGCCCGTGCTCCTCCGCCACCTGGGCATCCCTCGTGAGAAGATGCGTACCATTCCGAATGCCCTGGATCTCCGGCAGATCGATGCCGACACGAACCCGGCGCTGCTGGCGGCGCTGCGGTCGACCCACCACATCGAAACCGGCGATCGCATCCTGCTCAGCGTCGGACGGCTCGAGGAGAGCAAGGGTTTCCACGTCCTGCTGCAGGCGCTCGCGGCAGCGCGCGGCCACGGGTCGCTCGACGCAGACTGGCGATGGGTCGTGGTTGGCGATGGGCCGTATCGGCCGGCGCTCGAGAGCCTGGCGCGGGAGTTGGGGCTCGGACCGAAGGTGTTGTTCGCCGGCCGCGTGCCCGACGCCGAGATGCACGCGTGGCACGAGCTGTCGACGCTGTTCCTGCATCCCACGCTGTACGAGGGCAGCTCGCTCGTGACGCTCGAAGCCATGGCGCACCGCCGCGCGGTGGTCGCGTCGGCGGCTGGGGGAATTCCCGACAAGGTCCGCCCCGGCGAGAACGGGTGGCTCGTCGCGCCCGGCGATCCGTCGGCGCTGGCGGCCGCGATCAGCGGCGCGCTGTCGGACCAGGCGCGGCTGGCGCGCTACGGGCTCGCCGGGCGGCAGATTGTCGAGCGTGAGTTCTCCTGGACGGCGGCCGGCGATGCGACGGTCGCGCTCTACCGGGAGCTGCTGGCGCGGTGATCGGCGACGCTCGTCGACGGGCGCAGTTGGGGCTGGCGCTGGTCCTCCTGGCGGCGGGACTTCTCCGATTCTGGTCGCTGTCCCAGGGCATCGGGTTCAACCTGGGCCCGGACGAGCCGGAAGTGATGGAGCGCGCCGTGCGGATGATGAAGACCGGCGATCTGCATCCGCACTTCTTCGACTATCCCGCGCTCTACATGTACGTCCAGATGGCGGTGTCGACCGCGCGGTTCATGGTCGGCGCGATCCAGGGCCGGTGGTCGTCGCTGGCGCAGGCGCCGGTCGAGGACTTCTATCTCTGGGCACGAGCGGCCACGGCCCTGCTCGGAACCGCTACCGTCTGGGTGCTCTATCGGGCCGGCCAGCGGTGGGGCGAGCCGACGGCTCTGCTGGCCGCGGCGCTCGTCGCGGTGATGCCGCTGCACGTGCGCGAATCGCACTACGTGCTGACCGACGTGCCGGTCACGTTCGTGGTCACGGTCACGTTTCTCCTGACGCTGCGCGCCCACGAGCGGGCGTCGGCCGGCAGCTTCGCGCTGGCCGGCGCCGCCGCCGGCTTCGCCGCGGCGCTCAAGTACAACGGTGTCTTCGCGGTGATCATGCCGCTCGCGGGGTGCGCCCTGACGTGGCGGCTCAGGCCGCGGCGCGCCGTCGCGGCGCTGGCAGTGACGGCAGCCATGCTGGCGGCGTTCTTCGTGGCGGCGCCGTATACCTTGATCGACTTGCCCGGCTTCCTCAACCAGTTCGCGCGGCTGTCGTCCGAATACCGGAAGCCGCCGACGATTGCGGAGCCGATCTGGCTGGTCTACCTGAAACACCTGCGCATCGCCCTCGGCTGGCCGGGCATGGTGTTCGTCGGCGGCGGTCTGGCGCTGGCCGCCTGGCGGGCTCTCCGCGATCGGGATCGGCTGCGATGGATCCTGCCGCTGCTCTTCGCGGTCCTCTATTTTCGTTTCGTGGCGCAGCAGACCATCGTCTTCGCGCGCTATCTGCTGCCGGTCGTGCCGTTCCTGTCGCTGCTCGCCGCCGCATTCATCGTCACGGTGGCGGGCGCGCTGCGGCGCGCCGGCCTGAGGCCGCCGGTCCGGGTGGCCCTCGTCGTCGCGCTGATCGCGCTGGCGATCGCACGGCCCGCCACTACGGCAGTCGGCTACGACGTCGACGCCGCGAAGGTGTCGACACAGGGGCTCGCCTACGAGTGGATCCGCCGCGAGCTTCCCAACGGCAGCGGGATTCGCCTCGAGGGCTCCGTCACACTGCGGCTGCCGGCGGCCTATCGCGCGAGCTACGCGAAGCAGCTCTGGACCGATCCGCCCGGGTCGTATGCGGCGCAGAACGTCGACTATCTCGTGGCCTCGTCGCAGTGCTACGGGCCGTTCCTCGCGGATCCGGCCGGCTACCGCGTCGAGTACGGTGCGTATCAGCGGCTGTTCGCCGAGACCGACGAGATCGCGCGATTCGTGCCGTCGCCCGATCATCCCGGGCCCGAGCTGCGGATCCTGAAAGTGAGACGCTCGTGAGCGGTGCGGCCGTCAGGCGGATCGCGTGGGCCGTCGGGCTCGTCGCCGCCGTCGAGCTCGCGGGCCGCGAGATCGCCCGCCGCTCGCTGCTGCACCTGGTGATCGGCGGCGGCGCGTCGATCGGCGCGCTGGTCGTCGTGGCGCTCATCGCCTGCGCGATCGCGATTGCGGCCGCGCGCGGCCGTTCCGCCGCGGGGCCGATCCTGACCGTGTGCTTCGCGCTGGGGATTGCCCTGCAGCTGCAGCTCGGCGCCCGCCTGCAGAGCGACGGCTTCTACTACTTCGCCTATCTGCGATCGATCGCCTTTGACCACGACGTCAACTTCCTGAACGACTACCGGCTGCTCGGCCTCGGCGACAAGCCGTATCTCTTCAAGCCGACGCGCACCGGCCACGCCGAATCGGCGTGGACGATCGGGCCGGCGATCGTATGGTCGCCGTTCTTCGCCGTCGGCCACCTCGTGGCGGTCCGCCTGCGTGCGTCGGGCGCGGACGTCGCGGCCGACGGCACCTCGTACCCGTATCGGCAGGCGGTGTGCGTCGCCAGCCTCGCCTACGGGCTGCTCGGCTGCTGGTTCGTCTACCGTCTCGTCCTGCGCTTCTTTGCCGCGCGTGTCGCGGCGTCGGCCGCGGCCCTCGCCGTCATTGGCACGTTCATGCTCTGGTATCTCGTCAAGGAACCGAGCATGACCCATGCGGCGTCGATGGCGGCCGCGGCCGGTTTCACCTGGCTGTGGGCGTCGACGCAGCACCATCGGAGCCTGCGGCAGTGGATGGCGCTTGGACTCGTGATCGGCTTCGCCGCGCTGATCCGCTGGCAGAACATCCTGCTGGCGCTGCTGCCGGGCATCGACGCCGCCGTGGCTGTGGTCGGCGCCCTCCGCCGCAAGGACAACGGCATGGTGCGGATGACGCTCGCCGGCGGCGCCGCGTTCCTCGTCTGCGCCTGTCTCGCATTCCTGCCGCAGGCGATCGCCTGGCACGCGATCTACGGCACGTGGATCGCGCGGTCGCCGATCGGGCCGCAGATCCGGTGGTTCGATCCCCATCTTGCCGACATTCTGTGGTCGGCGCGCAATGGCCTCTTCAGTACGACACCGCTCGCGTACCTGGGAGCGTTCGGGCTGCTCGCCTTCGCCGCAGCGCGTCCGTCGGTGGGACTTCCGGCCGTGGCCACCGTGGTCGTGATGGTCTATTTCAACGCCTGCATCCAGGACTGGTGGGGATCGGACGGCTTTGGCGGCCGCCGTTTCGACGGCATCGTGCCGCTGCTCGCGATCGGCCTCGCGGCATGCCTCGAGTACGGGGCGGCGCTAGTGCGCCGCCACGCGGCGGCCGCCGTGACACTCGCGCTCGCATGCCTCGCGGTGTGGAACGTGGCCCTCGCGGGCGCGGCGCAGGGCGGCGCGTTCAGGCTCGGCCAGACGCTTCCCTTCGATCGCGTCTGGGGGGCGCAGGCGCAGGTCGTCCACCGATGGTTCGGCAACCCATTCACCTATCCGGCCAGCCTGCTGTTCGCGCTGCGCAACGGCGTCGGGCCGGGAGACTACGATCTGCTGTCGACCAACCGCTTCCTGTCGGATCCGTTGCAGCCGTACGGACGCGTCGACGTCGGCGCCGACGGCGATGACTGGCTCCTCGGCGACGGCTGGTTCGCGCCCGAGCGGGACGGCGCGGCCACCTACCGCTGGGCGTCGACGCCGGCGATGCTGCGCCTGCCCCTCGACCACGCCGCACCGCTGCGCGTCCAGACGCGGCTGCATGCGTTTGTTTATCCCGGCGCGCCGGCACAGACGCTGACCATCGTCGTCAACGCCCACGCCTGCGGCCCGCTGGCGGTGCCCGCGCAGTGGGAGACCGTCGAGTGCCTGATCGATCGATCGGCCTGGCGAGCCGGCGTCAACGATCTGTCGCTGCAGTTCGGATACGCGCAGCGGCCGGCCGACGCCGGCCTCGGCGGCGACCAGCGGGCGCTGGCCGCCGCTATCGACTGGATTCGCGTGTCGATTGCGGCGGATGGTACAGGACGGTGATCTGCGCGCGCCGCCGCAGGTCGGCGGCCCACGCGGCGATCGCGCGCGTACGCTCGGCAGGATCGATGATCGCGCCGAACCGCTGGTTGACGTAGGTATCCATTCGCAGCGAATCGCGCACGAAGCGCCGCAGCTGGTCGGCGGTCGTGCCGGTCACCGCCAGCGCCTTGGCGAAGGCTGCCTCCGAGCCGGCGCGCTCCCGGAACCGGTCGACGCGGGCCGTGACCTCTGCCGGATCCGGCTCGGGCGGCTGAAACCGGTCCACCTCGGTCAGCATCAGCGTGCGATCGATCAGCCGGTCGAGCGCGTATCCGCGCGGGTCGGCGGTCCCCGGCGGCACGTCGACGAGCTGGAACTGACGCGCCGCCGCCACTTCGGAGAGCGTGATCGGCTGGGCGCCGACGACCGCCATGATCCGGTCGATGACGTCGGCCGCCGCCGGCGGCGCGAGCAGGAGCGCGACGAGGATCGCCACCATCAGAAGGCGTGCCCCATCGAGAAGTGAATCTGATAGCGCTTCTCGAGCGTCGACGTCTCGCCGACGAATCGCCGGTCCATCGGAAACCCGATGTCGATGCGGATCGGCCCGATCGGCGAGCGGTAGCGGCCGCCGAACCCGAGCGACGTGCGCAGGTCGGTCAGGTTCAGATCGGCGACATTCGAGAAGACGTTACCGGCGTCGACGAAGACGACCGCCCCGAACGGACCTTTCACCGGCATGCGCAACTCCCCATTGAGGATGATCTCGGCGTCGCCGCCGAGCGGGAACCCTTCCGTGGTCAGGGTTGGGGGCGTGCCGACGGAATCGCGCGCGAAGCCGCGGATCGTCGAGTCGCCGCCGGCGAAGAAGCGTTCGCTGGCGGGCAGATCGCGCACGAGCTGGCCTTCGACGAATTCCTGTTTCGGCCTGGCCGCGCCGAGGCGCGCGCCGCCGGCGAAGACCAGGTTCGGATGCCCGAGACTCTGATACACGAAGCCCTGCAGGAACACCTTGACGAACGTGACCTCGGATCCGATCGCCTGGGCGGCGAGCGTGCCGTCGGCGCTCAGCAGCGTGCCGTGCTGCGGCGCGATCAGATCGTCGCGCGTGTCGCGCGAGATCGCACCGGCGAACGACGACAGCCGCACCTGTGAGAAGACGCGGTCGACGGCCAGCAGGTCCTCCTTGTCGAGAAACACGTCGAAGGTCCGGGTCGTCGTGAACGCATACTGGCCGCTGACCCGCACCTTGTCGGACAGGCGGCGGCTGAGGTCGGCGTTCACGCCCTTGCGGATGAAGTTGAAACCCGTCCGCACCCCCTGCTCGATCGCGGCGGTGCCGGTGAGATCGCCGTAGGCGTGGAACGCGCGCGGCTCGCGGTAGGTGCCGACGACCCGGTACTCGGAAAAGCCGAAAGCGCTGTGGTCGGTGGGATCGGTGCTCGGGCGCAGGCCGAAACGGGTATAGAGGTTCGCCGAGCGGTTCTTGCCGCCGATGTTGCGCCGCCCGACCTCGAAAAAGCCGCGCGGCGCGAAGTCGTAGACCTGCGTCGGATTGCCGTTCACATCCTCGCGCAGCGAGCGCTCCACCTGGAGACCGCCGCCGTAGTCGATGGTCGTCTGCTGCGCCTCCTCGACAGACACGATCACGTCGCTCCGGCCGGGCTCGCCGTGGCTGACCGAGTTGATCTGGATGCGGCGGAACAGGCCGAGCGCCGCCAGGTTGCGCCGGGTTTCCGAGAGCGCCTGCGCGCCGAGCGGTTGCCCCTCGGCTATCCGCAGCTCGCGGCGGATCACGTTCTGATCCGTCCTGACGTTGCCGGTGATGAAGATGTGCTCGACGCGTGTCTGCGGGCCTTCCCGCACCTGGAACACGATGTCGGCGCGGGCGCCGGTGCCGTCGGCGACGGACGTCGGGGGGGGGACGCTGACGTCGGCGGTCAGGAACCCGAGATTCTGGTACTGCGCGGTCATCTCGTCGCGCGCCTGCGCGACTCTCGACGCGTCGTAGGGCTGGCCGCTGCGCAGCGCCGGCTTGTCGAGCAGGTCCTTGACCGCGAGCGTTTCGTTGCCGTGGACGGTGACCGTTCCGACGTGTACCAGCGGCCCTTCCTTGACGACGATCGCCGGCTGCACGAGGCTGGCGCCGACCTGGTTCGGCTGCGATAGCACCTCGACGCCCGCGTAGCCGCGACTGAGATACTCCTGCTTGATCGCCCCTTCGATCGCGCCGAGCTCGCTGTTGACGAACGGCGCTCCCGGCGGAAGCCGCTTCAGGATCGAGGTCAGGACCTCGGGGGGCAGCGCCAGCACGCCGTTGACCTGCACGCCGCCGGGCGCGACACTGAACAACGGCCCGCGCTCGACGTGAAAGATGATCGCGAGCGTGTCTCCCTCCTGCCGGCGATCGGGGGCCGGGACGTCCGCCTTCCAGTATCCGAGCTGCTGCAGGTACGCGGTGATGCGGTGCGCCGCGTCTTCGAGAATGTCCTGGTCGACCGATCCTTCGCTTTCGATCGGCACGAGCTCGGCGCGCTTGCCGGCCGGCAGCGGGTCGCCGGTGAACTGGACCGACACCAGCGGGCCCGGCCGCACGTCGATGGTGAGGTCGACCCGCGTCTGGTCGGCGTTGCGACGAGCCTCGAGCTGACGGGCGTCGGCTTCGTAGTAGCCGCGGCGGCGCATCCACGTGACATAGTCCGCCAGGCGTGTCCGCAGGTCGCCCGACTGGTAGGGCTCGCCCGGCGCGATGCGCAGGCGCTGCTCCACGCGCGCCGCCGCCTCGAGCGGCGTGCCGGTCACTTTTGCCGTCTCGATCAGCGCCCGCGGTCCCGGGCTGACGTCGAAGACCATCGTCGCTTGCTCCGGCTGGTGCTCGAGAACCGGCGGCGCCGCCTTCACCACGCCGGTCATGTAGCCGGAGTCACGATACAGGTCCTGGAGGGCGGCGGCGACGTCGTCGGCGCGGGTGAGCGGCGGCGTCGCGCCGAAACGCTCGGTCATCCGATCGCGCAGCAGCCCCTCGGCCAGCCCGAGATCGCCGCGAAACTCGACCCTGGTGACGACGTGAATCGGATCGAGCGCGATGGTGATCGCCACGCCGCCCGCCGCGCCGTCCGCTTCGACCTGCACGTCGTCGAAACGTCCGAGCGTGTAGAGGTGGGTCATCGTCTCGCGGACGTCCTGCATGTCCAGCGGCCGATCGAGCTTCACCTGCACCGCGTCGAACAGCGACGGATCCGTCGACGGGCGGCCTTCGACGGCGATGGCGATCGAGACCACCTGCCTGCCCACGTACGACGTCGCCGGCGGCTCCTGCGCGAGGAGCGCCCCGCTCGACGCCCAGAGCGTCGACGCCAGCGCGATCACCCCTCGCAGCACCCTCAGCACCGCGCACCCTTAGCACCGCGCACCCTTAGCACCACAGCACCCTTAGCACCGCGCACCCTTAGCACCGCGCACCCTTAGCACCGTGGCACCCTTAGCACCTGGCACCCTTAGCACCCTTAGCACCCCTAGCACCCTTGGCACCTTCTAGAACACCCTCCGTACGCGGAAGTCGATCGCAAACGTATACGCGCCCGTCTGCGTCAACACCCAGCCCAGCCGATCCGACTGGTCGTACTCCAGCACGATCACCTGATCGCCGTTGGTGGTCGTGCTGAGCGCCTTTGAATACGTCAGGTAGGCGCGGTTGGAGATCCGCTTGCCGAGGATCAGGCGCGCCGTCGGCGTCAGCGGATCGGCCGACGAGCCGAGCCCGGGCATGATCTGCACCGTGTCGATGCCGAGCGACTGCTCGACGGCGCGGCCGAGCGGCGCGGTCAGCGTATTGGTGAACATGCGGACGAACATCGAGCGCAGCAGCTGCTCCTCGGTCTGGGCCGTGGCCTGCGCGCTCAGGCTGCGCAGCTCAGGGTTGCTCAGGTCGCCGGTCGGCTGGCCGAACACCAGCGCGATGACATCCACCGTCGGCAGCGGCGGATCGGAGTTGACCGACAGATTCAGGCGCTTGTCGAGCGACCCCGACACGCCGAGCGTCACCCGATAGGCGTCGGTGGCGCTGATCGTGCTGCCAATCGACTGCGACGTCGAGCGGATCCGCGCCTCGGCCTCGATGTCGAAGAACGGCTTGATGCCGGTCGGATCTTCGAAGTCGATCGTGCCCCGGGTGATCCGGTAGCGGTTGCCTTCGAAGATGATCTCGCCGCGCTCGATGTCGGCGCGGCCGAACAGGACCGGCTTGTCGTAGGTGCCGTTGAGCGTCAGGTCGGCGCGCGAGGCGATGCGCGCGACATTGTTCTCGAGCCGCAGCGTTCCGGGCGCCAGCACGTGCACGTCGTAGCGTACCGGCAGCGCCGCGGCCGCCGACACCGGCTGCGGCAGCGGCGTGGTGCCGCCGATCATCGAGAAGATGTCGACGTTCGGCTCGAAGCGTTTGGTGTAGACGCCGTCCAGGATCGTCACGTTGCCGCCGACCACCAGCTGCGTCAGATCGCCGCGCAGCGTCAGGTCGGCGTCGACGGTCGAGCGGAAGCCCTCTGGATAGCGCAGATGCATCTGGTCGCCGGCCGCCGTCAGATCGACGGCGCCGAGACGAAAGCCGTTGAGTCCGATGCGCCCCCCGAACGTCACCCGTCCGCCGCCAATCTGGCCGGAGGCGTCGACGATGCGGATGCCCTGCGCGTCGAAGACCAGCCGGCCGTTGAAGTCCTGCAGGCTCTGCGGCAGCGCCGAATAGAGAAGCCGTCCGCCCGAGATGGTCGCGTCGCCTGAGAACTCCGGATGGTCCAGACCGCCCCGCACCTGCGCGTGCAGCGCCGCGGTTCCCGACGTGCGCAGCGACGGGTAGAACGCCTGCAGGATCCCGAGGCTGGCGTCGCCGGATGCCTCGAGCGCGATGCGCTGCTGATGCAGGTCGATGCTGCCGCTCAGATCCAGCGCCGTCCCTTCGCCAGTGAGCTTGAACCGGCGCACCTCGACCACGTGCTGATCGAGGGCCAGCTGGATCGGCCCGTCGTTCGTCGCCGGATAATCGAACAGCTTGAGCTGGAGCCGATCGACCGTCGTCTCGACGACGAGGTGATCGATGTCCGACAGCTCGCCGCGCGCGCGGATCACGCCGTCGGCGATGATCGTGTTGAAGGGTGAGAACCCCGCCGCCAGCCGGAGGTACGGATCGAGCGAGGTATCCGAGAAGCGCAGCGTCAGATCGACGTCGCGCTCAGGGTTCAACGCCAGCTGCCCCTGGCCGGTGACCGAGAGCCGCCGCGATTGGGCGTTGAGCTCGGTCAGCGTCACCATGTCGTTGCGCAGTGAGAGCGTGCCCGAGACGAGCCCGACCCCCTCGTCCTTGACGAAGAGGTCGGCGATCGTCGCTTTCACGTCGTAGCGCGGACTGCCGAACGAGCCGGCGCCGGTGGCGGTGAAGTCGAGGATTCCCGACAGCGGCGTCTTCGGGAACGCGAGCATGTCGAGCGACTCGACCGGAATCTTCACGCCGTTGGCGTCGAACGAATAGGTGCCGTCCCAGCCGATCCACGCCGCGCCCGTCATCGCGCCGCTCGCCTTCCGTATCTGGAAGGACTCCATGCGGACGCCATTGCCTTCGAACGCCAGGTTGGAGGTCGCCGACTCGAACGATTCGCCGTAACCGCGGCCGCCGTCGACCTGCAGCCGGCCGCTGCCGAACGGGGTCTGGTAGTGGCCGTGGATACGGAACGTCCCCGACGTCGAACCGTCGACTGGCCAGTCGTCGAGTTCGAAGGCGTGACGCAGGTCGACGAGCGGCCATCCGCGCATCTGCACGTCGGCGTTGATCTCCTCGCCGTTGTCCTGGCGCGGATAGCCGAGGGAGAAGCGGCCGCTCGTGTCGATCCGCGCGTCCCCCTTCGTGATCACGCCGTGGCTGATATCGACGTAGCTGTTCTCGATCACGAGATCGGAGACGAGGTGGCCCCAGACCGTGTCCCACGCGCGCAGGCGGTCGCCGGCGAAGTGTCCTTCGATGCGCGGCCGCCGGAACGCCCCCAGCATCGTGCCGTCGAATTCGCCGCGGCCGCCGATGTCGATCGTGCCGGTCGGCGAGCCGAACGCGGTCATGATGCCGGCGAGCAGGCGATCGCTCTCGAGCCAGTCCAGGCTGGTGACGTGAAAGGGCATCGTCGATCGGTCCGCCCAGGCGGTCTGCCCCGAGAACTCGACGTAGGTCTTCTCGGTCGCCGCCCAGCTGCCAGGGGCGACCGTGATCCACTGCGGCGTCAGCGTGTAGCCGATCGATCCCGCCACCGGCAGGTAGCCGAGCGGGTGCTGCGGATTGAACGGTCCGTACTCCGGCGGGAGGGGATCGACGGTCGCGATGCGGTCGGGACTGAGCGCGCGGGTCATCGGCCGCGCCGCCCCCGACATGGTCGCGACGATCTGGCCGCTGCCGTGCTTTTCCGCGAAGCGCCCGAGCGGCCATTCCAGGCGATTGCGGCCGGCCGCGCGTCCCTCGAGGCGGATCCCCTGGAGCTGGAGGAAGTCCGTGATGACGTGCAGATCGACGTCGGCGTAGGTGGCGTCCCACACGGCCTGCGCCGGCCGCGCCTCGCCGATCGGCTCCATCAGGTAGTCGAACTTGGCGCGCCCGCCGTAGAGACCGGTCGTGACGTCGGTGACACGGAAGGCGTGGTTGTCCCAGAGGAGCGACCCGTGCACGTTGCCAAAGCGCCACGCGTTGACGCCGGCCTCGGCGCTCGTGAAGCTGCCCTTCAGCTCGCGCCCGGTGCCGTCGGGCTGCTTGAAGAAGCGGAAGGTGCCCGCGAACTGCCCCGCGCCCGTCACGCTGAAGTTCATGTCCTTGAAGAACACGGCCTTCCAGGTCGGAAAGTCGACATTGGCCTTGACGTTGTAGAGCATGTCGGGCCAGTTGCGCAGATCGACGTAGCCGGTCACTGCCGTGGACGCGCCACGGCTCTGGATGTCGGCCGATTCGAGCTGCACCTTGCCGTCCTCGATCCGGAACCGCGTCTCGAAATCGGCAGGGAACTCCTCGTAGTTCTGGATCTTGACCGAGCCCTTGCTGAACTGCGCGGTGCCGCGGTAGGTGTCCACCCCCTTGAACACGCTGACCGAAAGATTCGGACAGACGACCCGCCACGGCGTGCCGTGATCGTCGTAGGTAAAGCGCCCGTTGCGCGCGATCACCAGCTTCGTGGTGGTCGTGAACTTGAAGCGCGGCTCGCCGGTTCGGGGCGGACGCTTCGGCCCGGTCACTCTCGGGAAACTGTGCTTGCCCCCGGGAAACTGCTCGACGAGCATGTCCCAATCCGACATCTCGACCGTGTCGACGATCAGCTCGTGCGTGAAGATGGTCCACCACGGCAGGTAGACCGTGATCCGCCTCGCCGTCAGGAACGGGTGATCGCCGGGCTTCAACCCGTCGATCACCAGATCGCGCACCTCGAACGATCCGCTCGCGAGATGGATCCCGAGATAGCCCATGTGCATCGGGCGATCCAGCCAGTCGGAGCCGGCCTTCTCCGCGCGTTTCTTGAGCGACGGCCCCAGGTCGATCGTCAAGGACGTCATCAGGCCGGCGACGACGATCGCGAGGATCAGGCCGAGGGCGCGAATCAGTCGGCGCATCCACCGTCGCGGCCTGGTCCGTGGCGCGGCGGGCGTCCCTCCCTCCCGCGCGGGCGGCGGCGCCGGTGGATCGATCATCTGGTCAGTCAATGACGAGCAGCACGCGGCCGGCTTCGACCGAAGTCCCAGCCACGACCGCCACTTCCTTGACGTGGCCGCTCTTGGGCGAGCGCAGCTCGTTCTCCATCTTCATCGCCTCGACGACCACGAGCGGCTGGCGGGCCTCGACCGCATCGCCGGGCGAGACCAGCACGCGCACGACGCGCCCGGGCATCGGCGCGGTGACGCGCTGTTCTCCGTGTGTGGCGGCGTCCGAGTCGGCCGCGCCGCGGCCGGTCCGCCGGGCGTTGACCGCCAGCGAGGCGATGCGGCCCTGCAGGTACGCGAGCTGTTCTCCCGGCGTCGGGCCGGGCGCCACCGCCACCCGCGCCGAGCGGCTCGACGCGTCGGGGAACAGCAGCGACACGCCATATGCGCCGACCCGCTGCGCGTCGACCAGCGCCACCTCCCCATCGACGGTGACCCGGAAACGGCTGTCGCCGGCGCGCTCGATCGAGACGGAACGGCTTCGTCCGTTGACTTCGATCTCGAACGTCATGGCCGCTCGGAGCTACGCACGCTGGGCATCCAGCCTGCCGGCGGCTCGCCACGCCCCACCCGGGCGCCCCGGCACGGCGCGCGCCGTCCCGCCGGTTCGCCACATCGCATCGAGCGCGGCGGCGATGGCGACGAGCCGTTCGTCGTCGTCGTCGAACGCACTGAACGACTCGCCGTGCCGCGCCGCCAGCAGGCGATCGAGGTAGGTCGTGTCGAAGCGCGCCGCCATGAAGTCGGGCTGCCGCATGAGCCACACGAAGAACGGGATGGTCGTCCGGATCCCGAGCACCTCGTACTCCTCGAGCGCCCGCGCCATGCGCGCGATCGCCTCGGGGCGCGAACCGCCCCAGGCGACCAGCTTGGCGATCATCGAGTCGTAGAACACCGGCACCGTGAACCCCGCCAGCACGCCGCCGTCGTCGCGGATGCCAGGACCGCTCGCCGGCGCGATCGCGCGGACGAGTCCCGGCGAGGGCAGAAAGCCCTGGTCGGGATCCTCGGCATAGATCCGGCACTCGATGGCGTGGCCGTGCGGCGTCAGCGCGCGTTCCGGATCGATGGCCAGCCGTTCGCCGCGCGCGATCCGGATCTGCCAGTGCACGAGGTCGAGGCTGGTCACCATTTCCGTGACCGGATGCTCGACCTGCAGCCGCGTGTTCATCTCCAGGAAATAGAACGTGCCATCCTCGTCGAGCAGGAATTCGATCGTCCCGGCGTTGGTATAGCCGGCGGCGGCCGCCACCGACGCGGCGGCGTCGGCCAGGCGGCGGCGCAGCCGCGCGTCGACGACGGTCGACGGAGATTCCTCGACCACTTTCTGATGCCGCCGCTGGATCGAGCACTCGCGCTCGACAAACGGCAGCACGGTGCCATAGTGGTCGGCCAGAAGCTGGATCTCGATGTGCCGCGGCGTCCGCACCCGCCGTTCGAAATACACGGCGGAGTCACCGAAGGCCGAGCCCGCTTCGGAGCGCGCCGTCCGGACTGCGTTGACCAGCGCCTCTGGGGATTCGACGACGCGCATGCCCTTGCCGCCGCCGCCGGCCACCGCTTTCACCACCAGCGGATAGCCAATGCCGTCGCCGTGACGCTGCAGATCGTGATCGCTCACGTCCGCCGCAAGCGGCGCCTCGGTCCCGGGCACGACCGCGACGCCTGCGCGAATCGCGATCTCGCGCGCCCCGGTCTTGCTCCCCATCATGCGGATCGCCTCGGCGGACGGGCCGATGAAGGTCAGGCCCGCGTCGCGGCAGGCCGCCGCGAATCCGGCATTCTCCGCCAGGAACCCGTAGCCGGGATGCACCGCGTCGGCACCGGTGGCGCGCGCGGCGTCGATCAGCCGCTCGATGCGGAGGTAGCTGTCGACGGCGGGGCTGGGGCCGATGTGCACCGCCTGGCCGGCGTCGCGGACGTGCCGCGCGCCCCGGTCGCAGTCGGAATACACCGCCACCGTCGGCAGGCCGAGCTCGCGGCAGGCCCGAATGACCCGCACGGCAATTTCGCCGCGGTTGGCGACGAGCACTTTCACGCCGTCAATTGTAATCGGCTTCCCGGGGCCGTTCTCCCCGGCCCTCGACGTACCAGGCGCTAGAGCGGAATGTTGCCGTGTTTCTTGGGAGGATTGCGGTCGCGTTTGGTTTCGAGAGCCGCGAGCGCGGCGATCAGCTTGGCCCGCGTCTGGCGAGGGTAGATCACTTCGTCGATGAAGCCGCGCGCCGCGGCCACGTAGGGGTTCGCGAACTTCTCCCTGAACTCGGCGACACGCTCGGCGCGCGCCGCCGCCGGGTCGTCGGCCTTCTCGAGCTCGCGCTTGTAGAGGATGTTGATGGCGGCGTCGGGTCCCATGACCGCGATCTCGGCGGTCGGCCACGCGAAGTTCACGTCGGTGCGGATGTGCTTGCTCGACATCACGCAGTAGGCGCCGCCGTAGGCCTTGCGCGTGATCACCGTCACCTTCGGCACGGTCGCCTCGGCAAAGGCGTAGAGCAGCTTGGCGCCGTGACGGATGATCCCGCCGTACTCCTGCACGGTGCCGGGAAGGAAGCCCGGCACGTCTTCGAACGTGACCAGCGGAATGTTGAACGCGTCGCAGAAGCGCACGAACCGCGCCCCCTTGACCGAGGCGTCGATGTCGAGCGTGCCGGCGAGGAACGCCGGTTGGTTGGCGACGATGCCGGCGGTGCGGCCGCCGAGCCGCGCGAAGCCGACGACGAGGTTCTTGGCGAAGTGACGGTGCACTTCGAGGAACGCGCCCTCGTCGGCCACCGCGTGAATGAGGTCGAGGATGTCGTAAGGCTGGTTCGGCGATGCCGGCACCAGGCGGTCCAGCGCCGCGTCTTCGCGGTCGATCGGATCGGCGCTGTCGAGCCGCGGCGGGTCGTCGACGTTGTTCCCAGGCAGGTACGAGAGCAGCTCGCGGATGAGCCGCAGGCAGGCCCGATCATCCGGGACCGCGAAATGGGCGACGCCGCTCGTCTGGTTGTGGGTCATCGCACCGCCGAGCTGATCCTTCGTCACCTCCTCGTGGGTCACCGTGCGGATCACGTCGGGGCCGGTGACGAACATGTAGCTCGTGTCCTCGACCATGATGGTGAAGTCGGTGATCGCCGGCGAGTAGACGGCGCCGCCGGCGCACGGCCCCAGAATCGCCGAGATCTGCGGGATGACGCCCGATGCCAGAGTGTTCCGCAGGAAGATGTCGGCGTAGCCGCCGAGCGACAGCACCCCTTCCTGGATGCGCGCGCCGCCGGAATCGTTCAAGCCGACGATCGGCGCCCCCATCTTCATCGCGAGGTCCATGATCTTCACGATCTTGGCGGCGTTGGTCTCCGAGAGCGAACCGCCGAAGACGGTGAAGTCCTGCGCGAAGGCGTAGACCAGGCGGCCGTCGACGCGTCCCGAACCGGCGACGACGCCGTCGCCGGGAATCTGGGTGCCGGGGTCGTCCATGCCGAAGTCGCGGCAGCGATGCGTGACCAGCTTGTCGCTCTCGTCGAACGTCCCCGGATCGAAGAGCAGGTCGATGCGCTCGCGCGCGGTCAGCTTGCCGCCGTCGTGCTGCTTCTTCAGGCGCGCCTCGCCGCCGCCCAGCTCAGCGCGGCGTTCGAGATCTTCGAGATGCGTGATCGGATCCATTTTTCATTCGGGGGTGTCGCTCCCCGAAGCCCCCCTACAGGCGCTCTCGCGCGCACGTCGGCGTCACGCTATCGCTGCGCCGTTGCACCGTAGGCCTTGTCCCAGTCCGCCAGGAACTTCTTCAGGCCGCTGTCGGTCAGCGGATGGTTGAAGAGCGCGTCGATCACCGCCGGCGGGCAGGTGCAGATGTCGGCCCCCATGCGCGCCGCCTCGACAATGTGCATCGGACCGCGTGTGCTGGCGACGAGCACCTCGGTCTTGAAGTCGTAGTTGTTGTAGATCTCGACGATGTCGCGGATCAGCTCCATCCCCGGTGTCCCGATGTCGTCGAGGCGGCCGACGAACGGGCTGATGTAGGTGGCGCCGACCTTCGCGGCGAGCAGGGCCTGTCCCGGCGTGAAGCACAAGGTCACGTTCACCTTGAGACCTTCGCTCGACAGCTGCTTGCAGGCCTTGATGCCGTCGCGCGTCAGCGGCACCTTGACGACGATGTGCGGATCGATCTTCGACAGATCGCGCCCCTGCCGGATCATCGCCTCGGCCTCGGTCTCGACGACCTCGGCGCTGGTCGGTCCCTGCACGATCTGGCAGATCTTCTTCAGGTTGTCTCGGTAGTCGCCGGGTTCCTTGGCGAGCAGCGAGGGGTTGGTGGTGATGCCGTCGATGATGCCGAGCGGCACCAGCCTCTGGATGTCCTGCAGGTTGCCCGTATCGATGAAGATCTTCATGACTGTCCCCCTCCGTTCATCGCGCCGCTTCTTCCACCCGGTTCGACGGCGCGCTGCGATTGCCGGCACGGTCGACGGCGATCACCTGGTACGCGTAGCGGACGCCGGCGCTGGCGCTGCGATCCGTATAGCGCGTCTCCTTGATCGGCTCGGCCGTGAGCGGCTGCAGTGTGGCACCGGGGGCCTCGCCGCGCAAGACGACATAGCCGGCCAGATCGGACTCGCCGTTGGCGTCCCAGATCAGATTGATCGAGCCGGTGCTCGCCACCGCGGCCAGCCCTTTCGGCGCGGCCGGCGGAAACGTGTCTTTCGGCGTGATGCAGATCGGACGGCTTGGATCGCTCTCGATCACCGCCGTGCCGACCGGCGCGAGGCTGCGCACCACGAAGCACTGCTCCTTGCCGGGCTCGGCGCCGGCACGGGTGAACGCCGTGTCGCTCAGCGGCGCCGGGTTGAGCGGCACCGGCGCCACCCGCTGCCCGGCGGCCGGCTGGGGCGCCGTCGCGTCGGCGCGCGCAGCATACACGTTGTAGAGCACGCCCGGCACCTCGTCGGTCGACGAGGGAGGCGGCTGCCAGGTCACGGTCACCGAGGTCTCGTCGGCGGAGGAGATGCCGGGGCTCGGCGCGCCTGGCGGCTGCAGCAGCGGCACTTCGACGCGCGCCGACGGCACCATGCCGCGCCCTTTCTTCGGTACGCCCATCAACATGTAGAAGCGGGTCAGCACCGGCGGGCCGACGGGCCCGGGCGGCGGCGCGGCCGGCGCGGCGGCCGCGGGTTCGTTTTGCTTCTTCCGGCCGTTCTTCGCGCCCCTGCCGGCCGTCTCCTTCGCCGCCGCCTTGTCGGCGGCGACGGGCTCGATCGGCGTCGGCGTCAGCTGCGCTTCGGTGACGGTCTCGGCGAAGGTGACCGTCTCGCCGGGCCGCGGCCGTGGATCCGGCGTCTCGGGTTCGGGCGCATCCGGATCGGCCGGCGGCTGAATCGGAATGCTGGCGATGACGTGCGCCGGCTTGATGAAGTTGCGGGTCGGCGGCGTCGGAGTGCCGGGCGCCACCGTCACCGCGTAGACGTCGACGTGATCGACCGAGAACTCGCCGCGCCCGTTCATGGCCTTGTCCGGCACGATCATCTGCAGATAGACAGTGTCGCCGAGCCGGCGGGAGGTGACGCTGCGGGGCGCCTCGGGCGCGAGGTTGAGCGGCGCGCGCGGCGCCCCTTTCTTGCCGCACCCGGCACCCAGCGCGAGCACGGCGAGCGCGGCGCCGAACAGCCGAAATCCGGGATTGCGCAACGCCCTACAGGATATATCGCGAGAGATCTTCGTTCTTGGCAATCGCGCTGAGCATGCGATCGACGTAGGCGGCGTCGATGCGCAGGCGCTTCTCCTGCAGCTCCGGCGCGTCGAACGAGACCTCGTCGAGCAGTTTCTCCATCACCGTGTGCAGCCGCCGCGCGCCGATGTTCTCGGTGCGCTCGTTGACGAACGTCGCCACGTCGGCGATGCGCTCGATCGCGTCGGGCGTGAACTCGAGCTCGACCCCCTCGGTCGCGAGGAGCGCCGTGTACTGGCGGACCAGCGCGCTCTTCGGCTCGGTCAGGATGCGCACGAAATCCTCGCGGCCGAGCGCCTCGAGCTCGACCCGGATCGGGAACCGCCCCTGCAGTTCGGGAATCAGGTCCGACGGCTTCGAGACGTGGAACGCGCCGGCGGCGATGAACAGGATGTGGTCGGTGCGGACCATCCCGTACTTCGTGTTCACCGTCGTGCCCTCGACGATCGGCAGGATGTCGCGCTGTACTCCCTCGCGGCTGACGTCGGGGCCGTGGCCGCCTTCGCGCCCGGCGACCTTGTCGATTTCGTCGAGGAACACGATGCCGGACTGCTGCACGCGCTCGACGGCGGCGCGCGCTACGGTCTCCATGTCGACGAGCTTCTGCTCCTCCTCCTGGCGCAACGCCTCGAGCGCCTGCGGCACGAGCACCCGACGCTTGCGGGTGCGCCCCTGGAAAAGACCCGGCAGCATCTCCTTGACGTTGATGTCGATCTCCTCGACCGCGCCGCCCTGGATGATCTCGAAGGACGGGAACGACTTCTCGCGGATGTCGATCTCGACCTGTTTGTGATCGAGCCGGCCGTCGCGCAGCTGCTCGCGCAGCTTTTCGCGCGTCCGCTGCGCCTGCTCGCGGATCGACGCGGCCTGCTCGTCGTATTCCGACGCCGTCGGCAGCGGCGGCAGCAGCAGATCCAGGACCCGCTCCTCGGCCGCCTGCCTCGCCTTCTCGCGGACCTCCGCCGTGCGCTCCTCGCGCACGAGGTCGACCGCGATCTCGGTCAGGTCGCGGATCATCGACTCGACGTCCCGCCCCACGTAGCCCACTTCGGTGAACTTCGACGCCTCGATCTTGAGGAAGGGGGACTGCGCGAGCTTCGCCAGCCGGCGCGCGATTTCGGTCTTGCCGACGCCGGTCGGGCCGATCATGAGGATGTTCTTGGGCGCCACCTCCTCGGCCATGTCGGGCGACAGCTTCTGGCGGCGCATCCGGTTGCGCAGCGCGATCGCGACGGCGCGCTTGGCCTGGTGCTGGCCGACGACGTACTTGTCGAGTTCGACGACAATCTGCCGCGGGGTCAGCGATTGCACGGTCGAGACGGTCGCTTCGGGAAGATAAATCGGCATGGCGAATCGCCTATAGCGTTTCGATGGTCAGCGTGTCGTTGGAATAGATGCAGATCGACGCGGCGATCTGCATGGAGTGTTCCGCGATGGCGCGCGCGTCGAGCCCGGTGTGCGCGGCGAGAGCCTTGGCGGCCGCGAGCGCGAACGGACCTCCCGAGCCGATCGCGACAATGCCGTCGTCGGGCTCGATGAGATCGCCGGTGCCGGACAGCAGGTAGGTCGCGGTCGCGTCCATCACGACCAGCATCGCTTCGAGGCGCCGCAGCATGCGATCTGTCCGCCAGTCCTTGGCGAGCTCGACGGCGGATCGCTCCAGATTGCCGCGATACTGTTCCAGCTTGGCTTCGAAGCGGGCGAAGAGCGCGAACGAATCGGCCGCGGAGCCGGCAAAACCCGCGAGGATGCGATCGTTATAAAGCCGGCGGATCTTCCGGGCGCGCTGCTTGACGACCGTGTTCCCCAGGGTGACCTGGCCGTCGCTGGCCATCACCGCCTGCCCGTTGTGCCGCACCGCCAGAACCGTGGTTGCCTGGAACATGTCAAATCCCGAGTGTATCAAGCGAAAAGGAGACAGTGGGGCGTCTGGAACCGGTGACAACCTCAGCCAGACGTCTAATTCCGACGTTGTATTTCCGGGATCCATTTGTGGCAGTTCTGTTGCACAATACGCCTCGGGGAGACGCATTATGAAGCGATCCACGTTCAGGCTCGGCAGCTTCGTCGCAACCCTCCTGTTGACGGCCGGTCCGGCGCTGGCGCAGCGTCCTTCGCCTGCGGCCGGCAGCGGCGATCGCTCCAGCGGCGGCGGTGGGGGTACGACCACGAGCAGCGGAAGCAGCGGCGGGGGCGGCAACATCGCCACCAGCGGCGGCTCGTCGAGCACGAGCGGCTCGAGCGCGGGCTCACCTTCGGCCTCGGCGATGGCGTCCCCGTCGATCAGCATGGGCGACCGCGGCGTCCGGATGGTGGCTCCGGAACGCCGGAACAATTACAGCGAGAGCGGCACGCGCGGCGCGTCGGCGCAGGCGCGGACACCGTCAGGACAGGCCGCGCCGCGCTCGTCGAGCGGCAGCACGCCGAGCCCGAGCCCGGCGCGTTCGGCCCCGGCCGGCGGCGGCGATCGCGCCGTGAACCGCGGTGTTGCGGCGTCGAACGCCGCCAGCGGGCGTCGCGCCAGCGAAGGCGCGCCGAACAACGTCGCCGGCGCGCCGGAAGTTCCGAGCTGGAGCCGGCCGCGCAACGATCACCCCGCCACCGGGACCGCGGTGACGCGCGTCGGTCCGAGACCGCCCGCCAGCGCGGCTGATCGGCTGCCCTATAGCGGCCGCTACGATCCGTACTTCTATGGCGGGTTCGGGTACGGGCTTGGACTCGGCTTCTACGATCAGGGCTTCTACGGATACCCGCTCTACGCACCGTTCGGAATGGGCTACGGCATCCCGTCGGGCTACATCGATCCGTACTATAGCGACCCCTACGACTACGGCGCCGGCTACGGCGCGTATTCGAGCAAGGTCTACGGCGGACACGATCAGGGCAACCTCAAGTTGAAGGTGAAGCCGCGCAACGCCAAGGTCTACGTCGACGGCTTCTATGTCGGCACGGTCGACGAATTCGACGGCGCATTCCAGAAACTGACGCTCAACGGCGGACGACACAAGGTCGAGATGCGCGCCGAGGGTTACGAAACGACGGAATTCGACGTGCTGATCACGCCGGAGCAGACCGTGACCTTCGCCGGCGACATGAAGAAAAGCCAATAGCCTCCGTGCTCAGGCTGGTCGCCGCGATCTCTGGCGTGTATGACGCGGCGATCGGCCTCTTTCTCCTGCTCGCCGCAAATCGGTTCGCGGCGCTGTTCGGCGTAACCCCCCCGCAGCCGCCGATTTTCGCCGATCTCAACGGCCTGTTTCTCCTGGCTGTCGGTATCGGCTATTACTTCCCCTATCGTGATCCGGCCGGCGCCCGCTGGTATCTCTGGGTCATGGGCCCGCTGCTGAAGTTCGGCGGCGCGGCGGCCTTCCTGCTCGACTATGTCGTGCGCGGCCATTCACCGGCGAGTTTTCTGCTGTTTGCGGCGAGCGATGGTGCGCTTGCGGCCGCGACCCTGATCGCGTTGCTGACGAGCGCGCCGTGAGGGCGGCCGCGCTCAGCGGCGGGCGCGCACCAGAAAATACACAGGGACGCCGGCGGCGATGAGCGCGCTGCCCACCAGCGTCGGCAGCGGATTGCGCCAGACCTCGTTGCCGAGCATGACCGCGCTCGCGATCACGAACAGCGCTGGCGCCCAGGGATATCCGATCGCCGAGAAGGCCGGCGCACGTCCCAGCGCATCGCGGCGCCGCAGCACGAAGAGTGCGCTCACCGCGACGGCCGAAAACAGCACCACCGCGAATCCGGTATAGCTCACCAGCTGCGACAGCGTGCCCGACAGCACCAGCACCGCGCTCCAGATGCTCTGCGCGATGATCGCCGCGGCCGGGGTGTGGAAGCGCGGATGCACGCGCCCGGCGGCGCGCACGAACATGCCGTCGCGCGCCATCGCGAAGTAGACGCGCGGGCCCGCGAGAATCATCGCGCTGACGCTCGCCGACAGGCTGACGATCGTGAAGACCGCGAGCAGGTGGCCCGCTGCGACGCCGAACATTCGTTCAGCGGCGGTGTCGAGCAGCCGCCCGCCCGGCACGGCCGACAGCTCCCCCACCGGGATCGCGTAGAGATACAGCGCGTTCAGCAGGACGTAGATGGCCACCACCGCCAGCGTCCCGAGGCCGAGCGCCAGCGGCACGTTGCGCGACGGATCGCGCACCTCCTCGGCGACATAGGCAGCGGCGTTCCAGCCCGAATAGGTGAACATCACCGGCACCAGCGCGAGCAGCCACGGTACGGCAGCCGCGTGGCCGGCCGGCGTCAGATTCTCGGCGTGGCCGTGGCCGAATGCGAACCCGGCCGCCACGATGATCAGGATGCCGGCGACCTTCAATCCGGCCAGCAGGTTCTGGACGAGCCGCCCCGGACCGACGCCGCGCACGTGCACGAGCGTCAGCGCCGCGATCGCCGTCAGCGCGAGGACCGGCCGGGCGTGCGCCGCTCCCGGCACGAAGCGGGTGACGTAGTCGGCAAGCGCGACCGCGCTCGCCGCGATCGCGCCCGAGAAGCCGGCGATGAACGACGTCCAACCGGTGAGGAACGCCGCGACCGGCCCGAAGGCGTCGCGGAGGTAGACGTACTCGCCGCCGGCATGCGGCCGCACGGCGGCGAGCTCGGCATAAGCCATCGCGCCGAACAGGGCAAGCGTGCCACCCGCCACCCATACCGCCAACAGAGCGCCGGGGTTGGGCACCAGCTGCGCGACGATCACCGGAACGAAGAAAATGCCGCCGCCGATGACGTTCGAGACGACGATCGCCGCGGCATCGAACGCACCGAGCCTCCGTTCGAGAAAGGCGCCGGCCGGGAGCGCCACGCTACTCGGTCAGCAGCTGGCGCGGCAGATCGAAGTGGGCGATCTCCACCCACTGCGACGAGCTGTGCTTGGCGAAGATGTGCACGCGCATGTCCTGGAACTGCGAGTGCTTGAGCAGATCGGCGCGGGACTGCGGCGGGTCGCCCGTGTAGCCGGCGCTCGCGCGCACGGTCAGCAGGTCGGTCTGGCTGCCGGTGAAGGAGACGCTCTGCTTGAAGACCTCGTCGAAGTCTTCTTCCGTCGGCTGGCCGGGCGGGACCGCCGTGCCGGCGCGCGGCAGCTTCTTGAACACCACGTTCAGGGAGAGCGGCCGCAGGCTGTCGTCGGTCGACTTGCGGATCCGGAAGGTGATGCTCGGGACGATCTTGTTGCGCCCGTCGACGATGCCGGCGTCGTGGTAGCCGGCCGATTCGTCGGCGACCTGGAGCGCCTGCTTGAGATCGACGGGCTTGCCACACGACGCAGCCAGCAAGGACACGGCTGCGACGGATAGGAGGAGCGCAACGGAACGACGCCGCATGAGCGGCATTCTATCCTTCCTTGATCTCGATCTTCTTCATGATCTCGTCGCGGGTGAGCTGCCGTTTGATGTAGGCCGAGAGATCGCTGCCCTTGACGCGGATCACGATCGACGACGAGTCGTCGAGCTGGCCCGGCGTGCCCTGGTTGGTGGCGCGCGCCGCAATCGTCAGCCACTCGTCGTCGCCGAGCTGCAGCGCGTTGCCGTAGCTGAGCATGGCGTCGATGAGCGCGCCCTTGATCGTCTCGGTATAGAGCTCGTCGGGGCTCCGCGGATCGCTCGGCGGCGGCGGTACGGGGGAGAGCGCCGGTGCGTCGGTCGTGGCGGCGACGGCCAGCCCCTGCGGCGCAGGCTGCATCGGCGGAGCTGACATATACATCATCCCGCGATCCATCGCGCGTTGTACCCGCGACAGCTCCACGTTGATCATGTTGCGGACGGACGGGTCGAGCGACGGATCGGCCAGGCGGCCGCGCAGCGAATCGACGTACTGCCGCTGCTGCTGCTGCTGCGTCACCCACAGCACGCTCTGCATCATCGTCGGCACGTCGACGTCGAAGAACACGCCGTAGCCTGCCAGCTCGAAACCGCGGCTGCGCGCGTTGCCGGTCACGAACAGGCTGTTGGGCTCCGAGATCTTCAGCTCGCTGGCGAGCGAGGCCGCCCCTGCCTTGACGGCGTTGGTCAGCATGCTCTCGATCTGCCGGATATGGTAGATGCGCTGCATGTTCGGTCCTGCGTCGGCGCGCGCCGGCGGAGGCGTTTGCGGGACTGCGTCCTGGGCGCGGGCGCTCGTGGCGGTCAGCGCCAGGACGGTAACGAGAAGTAGCGTTCGATTCACGATGGCACCTATCTGGTCTTCGAGGTCGACGTCAGGATGTAGTTCATCAGCTCGCGATGCGCCGCCGCTTCGTCCGCGACCGTCGCGTCGATGCGGCCGATCCCCTGCTGCACACGGTTCAGGTCGGCGACGCGCTGCGCATCGACGTCACGAATGACCTGGGCGATGCGGAGCGCCAGCTCACCCTTCTGGCGCGTCTCGCTCTGCGCCAGCAGCTCGCGCACGACCCTCATGAGCTCCTCGTCATTCGAGGGCCGCGCCGCCGACAGCGAGACGTTGCGCCAGGCCGCCGTTTCGCGCGACGACGTCTCGAGCGCCGCGATCCGCCGCTCGATCGCGGCGAACGCGCCGTCGTCGGCCGTCAGGTTCACGTCGTGCGCCGCGAACGCCGCCATGCGCGTCGAGTCGAGCGCCGCGGCGCCCGACGAGCCGGTGCGCAGCGTCCAGCCGTCGGAGCCGGCGTGCACTTCGATGCGGGCCAGCCCGGCCGCGGCGGCGAGCACGAGGACGGCGGCGGCCGCCAGGCCGGCGGCCGGTGTGAGCCAGGATCGCCACGAGGCGACGGCAGGCGTCAGGACACGGCCCATCGCCGCGCGGGGTTCGGCAACGAGGCGGAAGGCGAATTCCGGCTCGGGCGGGGTCCATCGCAGCAAATCGGTGCGCACCGCGCGCAGGGCGGCGAGCTCGTCGCGGCAGTCGGCGCAGCCGCGCAGATGCCGTTCGAACGCGCCGCGCCCGGCCGCGTCGAGATCCTCGTAGAGGTAGGAAATCAGATCGGCGTTGTCTATCTTGTTACACATGCGTTCTATCCAACTGGCGGCGCAGGACGCTGAGGCCCTGATACAACCGCGTCTTCACCGTGCTCAGCGGGCAATCCAACATGTCCGCGATTTCCTGAAAGGTGAGCCCGTGGTACTCCTTCAGGATGATCGCCGTGCGCTGCTCTTCGGGCAGGAGCGCCATCACGCGTGCGACGGCGGCGCTGATTTCCTGTCGCGCGACCAGATCCTCGACCGTCTCGGTCGGCGTGGCTGCCGAGGCCATCTCGATGAGATCGACCCCTTCGGGCGCCTGGACGACCGGCTGGCGCCGCTCGCGCCGTAACCAGTCGCGGCACAGATTCAGCGCGATGCGGTAGAGCCACGACGAGAATTTCGCCTGGCCCTTGAACCCTTTCAGGGCCCGGAAGGCGCGCAGGAACGTCTCCTGACACACGTCTCGGGCGTCTTCTTCACGCCCGATCGTCCGGTACGCCAGGGCGTAGATCGGCCGCTCCCACCTCATCACGAGCTGGTTGAAACTCTCCATGTCGCCACCTTGCGACCGGGCGACGAGTTCTTCGTCCGTGGACGACATCCGTGCGCGCGCTCTCTTCTCGCCCAATAAGACTGCCGGCCAGGCGTTTTGGCTTTCTTTCTCCGGGCCGTGACAGGGTAGGCTTGGGCCGCACTCATCATGGCAGATTCCTCCCGGCGCCAGGCAGCGCTCGAGCGGGACGTTCGGATCCATAAGCGATTGCGGGAGTTACTGCTGCAATTCTCCCGCAACGTCTCGGGCAGCCCGGGCCTGCCGACCGCGCTCCAGGCGCTCACCCCCGAGATCCGCGCCATCTACGGCGTCCGCCGGGTCGAGATCTGGCTCCACGACCGCCGGAATCGCCAGCTTCTGCTGACCGCAGCCATCGGCGGCGCCCACACGGCTGACCCCGTGCCGAGCGACGACGCGACCCACTACGCCGCGTGGGGCATGCGGCTCGAGCGCGCGAAGCTTCGTGGCGAGGAGCTCGTGGCGCCGCTGCGCGGCTGGCGGCGCGCACTCGGGACGCTGGTGGTCGAACCGGGCGATGCCGAGAGCATCGAGTCGGTGCGGGAGCTGGCGCGGCAGCTCTCGGTCGCCATCGAGAACGTCCAGCTGCTCGACGAGATCCTGCGGCAGCGGCGGCTCCTCGAGGACACCTTCAACTCGCTGGTGGATCTCGTCGTCGTGCTCGACAAGGACCTGCGCATCGTCGACGCCAACGACGCGTTCGCCTCGCGGGTCGCGCTCAAACGCGCCGAGATCGTCCGGCATCCGCTGCGCGATCTCGTCGGGCCCGAGACGCTCGCGTATGTCGAAGCGGCCGACACCTGGCAGGGGATCGTCCCGGCCGTGCAGCGACGCGTCGACGACACCGAACTGGACGGCATTTTCCTGCTGACGGCGACGCCGCTGAGCAGCCAGGACGGCCGCACGCTGGGGCGCGTGCTGGTGGCGCGCGACATCACCCGCCAGACGCGCCTCGAGGCGGAGCGCGCGGCGCTGCGGGAACGGCTGACGCAGTCGGAGAAGCTCGCCTCGCTCGGCCAGTTCGTGGCGGGCATCGCGCACGAGATCAACAACCCGCTGCAAGGGGTGATGGGGCATCTCGAGCTGATGCTGGCGACGTCGGAGGCGGCCCGTCCGCTGCGCAAGGAGCTGAAGCAGATCTTCCAGGAGGCGGATCGGGCCGCGAAGATCGTGAGAAATCTGCTGGTCTTCACCGGTGCGCACCGCATCGCGCGGCAGAAGACCACGCTCGATCGCGTGCTGACGCGCGCGCTGGCCAGCCGCAAGCCCCAGCTCGCGCGGGCCGGCATCCGCATCGCGCGGCGCCAGGGAGTGCGGCTGCCGCCGGTGCTGTGCGATCCGGCCCACCTGCAGCAGGCCTTCCTCAACGTGCTGATCAACGCCGAGCACGCCGTGCTCGAGGGCGGAGCCGCGCGCCGGATCGACATCACCACCGCCTCGCGGGCCCGCGCCTCGCAGGTCGTGGTCAGGATCCGCGATCACGGCCGCGGTATCGCGGCCGACGTGCTGCCGAAGATCTTCGATCCGTTCTTCACCACCAAGGACGTCGGGCAGGGCACCGGCCTCGGCCTGGCGATCACCTACGGCATCGTCGCCGAACACGGCGGCACGATCACCGCAGCCAACGCCGACGGAGGCGGCGCGGTGTTCGAGATCGAACTGCCGGCGGCATCCGTTGATGGTAAAGTGGGCACCATCGGCCCGCCATGATCGACGAAAGTTTCCTGACCACCGAGGAGGTGCTCGAATATCTCCAGGTCAACCTGCGGACGGTCTACCGTCTTATCAAGGCGGGGAAGATCCCGGCCGTGCGGGTCGGCCGACAGTGGCGCTTCCGCAAGCGCGACATCGACGCGTGGCTCGAGAGCCAGCGGCCGCGCGGCGGCGCGCGCGCCTCAGGATCCCCGCCGGCGCGTCCGGCACCGGCGGCCCACGGCAGCCGTCCCCGCGTGCTGATCGTCGACGACGAAGCGACCATCCGGGATCTGCTCTCGAAGACGCTCGCGCTCGCCGAGTACGACGTCGACATGGCCCCCGACGGCCGCACCGCCCTCGAGCGGCTGCGCATCATTCCCTACGATCTGCTGATTACGGATCTGAAGATGCCGGGCGTCGACGGCCTCACGGTCATCCGCGAAGCGCGGCGGCTGAAAGCCGATCTGCCGGTGATCATCATCACCGGCTTCTCGAACGAAGCAAGCGCCATCGAAGCCGTCAACCTCGGCGTGTCCGGCTATCTCACCAAGCCCTTCCGGGTGCCCCGAGTCCTGGCCGCCGCGTCAAAAGCCCTCGGCGAGTAGCGCACGATGTGGAAGTGTGGAAGCCCTGCCTTCCACATCACTTTTCAACATCTCCACATTTCCACATCCCGACATTTCCACATCCCCACATCCCCCAGTGATCCAGCTCTCCTCTCTCACTAAGTCGTTCGGCGAACGCATTCTGCTCGACCAGGTCACCTGGCAGATCGACGACCGCGAGCGCGTCGGGCTCAGCGGTCCCAATGGCGCGGGCAAGACCACGCTGCTCAAGATGCTGGCCGGCATCGACGAGGCCGACGCCGGGCAGATCGTCAAGCCCGCCGGGCTGACGATCGGGTATCTGCCGCAGGACGGGCTCACCTATTCCGGCCGCACGCTCCGCGAGGAGGCCGGGCTCGCCTTCAAGCCGCTGCTCGACATGAAGGCCGAGATCGCCGCCATCGAGGATCGCCTCGGCGACGACGGCGCCAGCCATGACGAGCACGAGACGATGCTGTCGCGCTACGCCGAGCTGCAGGACCAGTTCCGCCGCGGCGAGGGCTACGCGATCGACCTGAAGGTGACGACCGTGCTGCGCGGCCTCGGCTTCTCCGAAGCCGACATGGAGAAGAGGACCGACACCTTCTCGGGCGGCTGGCAGATGCGGATCGCGCTCGCGCGCCTGCTGCTCGGCCGGCCCGGCCTGCTGCTGCTCGACGAACCGACCAATCACCTTGACCTCGAAGCCCGCAACTGGCTCGAGGACTACCTCTCCAATTACCCGCACGCGGTCATCCTCGTCAGCCACGATCGGTTCTTCCTCGACGCCGTGGTCACGCGCATCACCGAGATCGGCATGCGCACGCTGACCGACTACGTCGGCAACTACTCGGCCTACATCCGCGAGCGCGACGCGCGGATGGATCGCCTGCGCCAGATGAAGAAGGAGCAGGACGACGAGATCGAGCGGATGAACGCGTTCATCAGCCGTTTCCGCTACCAGGCGACCAAAGCGTCGCAGGTGCAGAGCCGGATCAAGATGGTCGAGAAGATCGTGCCGATCGAGATCCCGCCCGAGCGCAAGCGCGTGCGCTTCCACTTTCCCGACTGCCGGAAGAGCGGCCGGATGACGCTCGAGCTCACGCACGCGCGGAAGGCCTACGGCGACACACTCGTCTTCCGCGACGTCAACCTGCATCTCGAGCGCGGCGACCGGATCGCGCTGATCGGCCCCAACGGCGTCGGCAAGTCGACCTTGATGCGGATGTTGTCGGGCGTCGAGGCGCCCGAGGCGGGCGCCCGCGTCGAGGGGCACAACGTGGTCATGCAGTACTTCGCGCAGGACGAAGCGGCGAAGCTCGATCCGACGCTCACCGTCTACCAGACGCTCGCCGGCGACTCCCCGATTCAGATGGTGCCGCACATCCGCACCATCCTGGGCGGCTTCCTCTTCTCCGGCGACGACATCGACAAGCCGGTGCGCGTGCTGTCGGGTGGCGAGCGCACCCGGCTCGCCGTCGCGCGCATGCTGCTGCGGCCCGCCAACACGCTGCTCCTCGACGAGCCGACCAACCACCTCGATCTCGATTCGAAAGACGTGCTGCTCGAGGCGCTCGAGGATTTCGGCGGCACCCTGATCTTCGTGTCGCACGACCGCTACTTCGTCGACAAGCTGGCCACCAAGGTGATCGACATCGGCGGCGGCGACGCCGCCGTCTACCCCGGCACCTACGAGCAGTTCCTGTGGTCGCGGCGTCAGCGATCGATGCCCGAGAGCCGGGCCGCGGTCGCCGATGCGCCGCGGGTCAAGGCACCGGTGAAGGCGGCGCCGTCCTCCCAGCCGAAGAAACCGGATCCCCGACACCGGACATCGGCGACCGGACCCGCATCGAAGCCGTCACCGTCGTTCGAAGAGAAGAAACGCGCCGACGCGGAGGTCAGGAAGACACGCAAGGAAGGCGAAGCCAGGCAGCGCCGCATCGCCGACCTCGAAGGCAGGATTGCGGCGGCGGAGAAAGAAGTGAAGGAGCTGGAGGCGAAAATGTCGGCGCCCGGCTTCTACGAAAACCACGTCGCCTCCAAACCGGTCATCGATCGCCACCAGGCGCTCATGTGGGAGGTCGGCGATCTCATGAATCAGTGGGAGACGCTGCAGTCAGAGACAAAAGTGTAATCCGACGCCAGTTTTGTCGCGCCCGCCCGCCGCACATTCCCGTAAGTCGTAGAAAAGCACCAAGATTCTGAGGGCATACCCTTTGCCCGTCAGGGTTATTACAATGCTGTCATCGGAGATGGCCGCCGCCTCGAAACGCCCCACGCGCGTGCGCAAAAATGCGCAGAAACCGGCGGGACGCCGCGCCGGCGGACCGGGTGTCGTGCCGGACGGGTTCTACCGCGACATGGTCTGGAACTTCCGCAACGGGGTCGTCGCGATCACCCGCGACGGCCGCCTCGCGGTGATGAACGAGATCGCCTACCGGGTGCTCGGTCTGAAGCGCCGGCCCTCCGACATCGGCCGTCACTTCAGCGAGGTCCTGCGCGACGTGCCCGACGTCGTCCGCATCATCGCCGGCGCATTCGAAATTTCGCACCTGCCCAACCGCGCCGAGCTGCGCCTGAAGAACTCCGGCAAGGTGATCGGCTACACGCTGTCGCTGGTCAAGGATGCGCGCGGTCGCAACGTCGGCGCGACGCTGTTCTTCAAGGACCTGACCCGCGTCGAACAGCTCGAGGAACGCGAACGCCTGCGCGACCGGCTGGCCGCGCTCGGTGAAATGGCGGCCGCGATCGCCCACGAAATCAAGAACCCGCTGGCCGGCATCGAGGTGATGTCGGGTCTGCTCAAGCGGCAACTGCCCGATTCGCCCGACGCGCAGACCATCCTGGCCGACATCATCAAGGAAGCCAAGATGGCCAACCGGATGGTGCAGGAGGTGCTGGCGTTCGTGCGCCCGATCCGGCTGCAGGTGGAAGACACCAGCGTCGGCGACGTGATCCGCGACGCGATCGGCATGGCCGAGAAGCACTCCCTCAAACGGGGGATCGAGGTGAAGGTCGACATCCCCGAGGCGCTGCGGCCGATTCAGGGAGACCCGGCGCAGCTGCGCCAGATCTTCACCAACTTCCTCACCAACGCCTTCGAGGCGATGAACGGCACCGGCGTCGTCGAGATCGCCGCGGTCGCGCAGGAGGGAGACGAGGAGGTCGGTCCCGAGCATGGCGGGCCGACCGTCGTCATCACCGTCTCGGACAACGGGCCCGGGATCCCGGCCGAGGTCACGGATCGCATTTTCAGTCCGTTCTTCACCACCAAACCCCAGGGTTCCGGCCTGGGCCTGGCCATCGTGCGCAAGATCGTCGACGCGCACGACGGGCGGATCGACGTCGGCAAGCGCGCTGGCGGGGGCGCGGTGTTCCGGGTCACCCTGCCGTTCAGGAGCCAGCAGCAGCTGTTCGGGTGACCTGGACGATCGAGTGTGGACGTGAACGGGTTTGCGGTAGTCGTCAGAGCGAAATGGAGCGAAGCGTTATGGGGCGCATTCTGGTTGCCGATGATCACGATTCGTTGAGGAGGGGCATCGTCCGCGCGCTGTCGGACGCGCGGCACGAGGTCGACGAGGCGCCGAACGGCAACGTCGCGATCGAGAAGCTGCACGAGGGGCAATTCGACGTCGTGCTGAGCGACCTGAAGATGGGTGGCAGCGACGGCCTCGACGTGCTGCGCACCGCCAAGGCGCTGCACCCGACGAGTGCGGTGATCCTGATGACCGCGTTCGGGTCGGTGCACACCGCCGTCGAGGCGATGAAGATCGGCGCCTTCGACTACGTGCAGAAGCCGTTCGAGATCGAGGAGATGGAGCTCAAGGTCGAGAAGGCCCTCGAGCACCGGCGCCTCAAGCACGAGATCGAGTACCTGCGCCACACGCAGCAGGACATCTACGACTTCGACCGCATCGTCGGCGCCAGCGGCGCGCTGCAGTCGGTGCTGGCGATCGTCAAGAAAGTCGCCAAGAGCAACACGACCGTGCTGATCCGCGGCGAGACCGGGACCGGCAAGGAGCTGATCGCCGGCGCGATCCACCACAACTCGCTGCGCGCCGGACGCAACTTCGTCAAGGTGAACTGCGCGGCGCTCCAGGAGAACCTGCTCGAGTCGGAGCTGTTCGGGCACGAGAAGGGGGCCTTCACCGGCGCCGACAAGCAGCGCGTCGGCCGCTTCGAACAGGCCGACGGCGGCACGCTGTTCCTCGACGAAGTCGGCGACATGAGCGCCAACACCCAGGCCAAGATCCTGCGCGTGCTGCAGGAGCACGAGTTCGAGCGCCTCGGCGGCACCCGCACGCTGCGCACCGACGTCCGCGTCATCGCGGCGACCAACCGCAACCTGCCGCAGATGGTGGCGAACGGACAGTTCCGCGAGGACCTCTACTACCGCCTGAACGTCGTGTCGATCGACATGCCGCCCCTGCGCGAGCGCAAGGACGACATCACGGCGCTGGCGACCTTCTTCCTGCGCCGCTTCGCCGGCGAGCTGAAGAAGCGGATCGACGGTCTGACGCCCGACGCGCTGAAGCTGCTGATGCGCTACAACTGGCCAGGCAACATCCGCGAGCTCGAGAACTCGATCGAGCGCGCCGTGCTGCTCGCCGAGAATCCAAGCGTCAACAGCAGCGATCTGCGGCTCGGCGAGCTGTCGACCGCGCCGTCGGGCGACGGCAACCCGGTCGTCAAGATCCCGCCGACCGGCATCGCGCTCGAAGAGATCGAGCGGCAGGCGCTGATCGAGGCGCTGAAGATGTCGAACTGGGTGCAGAAGGACGCCGCCGAGTTGCTCAACATCAGCCCGCGCGTCATGAACTACAAGATCAAGACGCTGGCGATCGAGTATCCGCGCGGTCGGCGGATGGTCGACGTCGCGTAGCTCGTCGCGGCGACGGTCACGCCACGCGCTCGCAGGCCGGGGGGCACAGCGATCAGGGTCGCTGTGCCCTTTTTTTTCCAGGAGACATCCGCCGCGACGCGCCGGCGCTCATCGACGACTTCGCACGTCGAACCCGCTCGACAGGTTGGCGGGGCGCGGTTTACTCTCGAGTTGAGCGTCCAGATGATCTTTGGCCTCGTCATCACGAAAAAGGCCCCTGCCGTGACGGTCCGCGACGGGGGCCGGATCCGCTGTCCCAAGTGCTCGTGGGAGCCGGCGAAGTCCGATCGCTGGTGCTGCGAGCCCGGCTGCAGCAGCGTGTGGAACACGTTCGACACCCGAGGCGTCTGCCCCGGCTGCGAGAAGCGCTGGCACGACACGATGTGCCTGCGCTGCGGACGGTGGTCACGTCTGGACGATTGGTACGCGAACGAGAACGGATAGGCGTCGCTCGCGTCCGCGCAGTCGCCGCGCGCGCGGCGCGCGATCCTATCGACCGCGCTTGCGCGGCGCCAGCGAAAAGCCGGCGATGTCGAAGCCGCCACCCTGCAGCCGATCGTAGACGGAGCCGCCAGGCACCCACACCTTGCTGATGGTCAGAAAGAGCGTCATGTTCTTCGACGGCGCGAACAGACGCACGTCGCCGAGGCGAACACTCAGGCCCCAGGTGTAACCGGCGCGGATCTCCCGCGAGCCGGCGCCGTCCGGCACACTCAGCAGGATCACTCCGGGTGGACCGAAGAACTGCACGCGGCCCACGTCGACGAGGCTGATGTGCGAACCGATCAGGCCGTACACACGCACGTCCGAGGCGGTCGACGTCCAGAGCCCGTCGATGTGGACACGGGTCAAGAACGCATGCTTCGCGGTCTTCTCGGCAGCGGCGCGTGCGGTGATGGTCTGCGCGCGAATCGCCGCCGCCGTCGGATCCTGCTCGAGGCCGGCAAGCATGCGGCAGGCGGACCCGAGCGGCGCGGCGCTCCCCGCCTCCGCCGGACCCAGCGCGGCACAGCGCGCATCGAGCCACTCGGGAGCAGCGGGCTTCGGTTCACGATTGACGATCCGGCCGAAGGGGTCGTGGGCGGGCTCGTTGTGCCACCGCTTGTCCATGCGCTGCCACTTGCGCATCGCGGCGATCCAGACATCGAGCTCGCGTCGCTCGTCGGCGGTGAGCGGGTCGGGAACAGGAGGCAGGAAGACAGGAGCCGAGGGGAGCCGCGCGCCGTCCTGCGCGCACACCGGGCGTGCAGCCAGCAGCAGGCACACGAAAAGCGCTCGAAGCGACCGACGTCGCATGGGCCCCCCCTGGATTCGGTTGGAAGTCGCCCCGATCCTGCGCGAATCGCCGGACCACGTCAAGCGCAATCAGGCTTTGGGGTGCGCCTTTCGATAGCTCTCGATCAACTGCGCCGCGTTCACGTGGGTGTAGCGCTGCGTCGTACTGAGGCGCGCGTGACCCAGGAGCTCCTGGATCGCGCGCAGATCGGCGCCCGCCTCGAGCAGGTGCGTCGCGAAGGAATGACGGAGCGCATGCGGGCTGATGCCCGTTCGCGTGCTCGACTCGCGCGCATAACGACGGACGATCTTGTCCACGCTGCGCGTCGACAGCCGCCCGCCCTGGTAGTTGAGGAACAGCGGCTCGCGCGCGCGGCGGCGCAACGGCACCGACTCGCGGCTTCGCGACGGCGCAGCGGCGTGGGGCACGAGCGCCGCTCTGTCGCGCAGCCACGTCCGCAGCACGTCCGCGGCCGTCTGGTTGAAGGGAACGATGCGCTCTTTCCGCCCCTTGCCGAGCACGCGGACGACCCGCGCCGTCAGGTTCAGGTCTTCGAGGTCGAGTCCGACCAGCTCGCTCAACCGCAGTCCCGACGCATAGAACAGTTCGAGGATCGCCTTGTCGCGTCGGCCGAGCGGCGCGGTTCCGTCCGGCGCGTCGAGCAGCTTCGCCATTTCCTCGACGGCGAGATGATTGGGGATGCGAACCTCCCGCTTCGGCGCGCCGACGAGCGCCGCCGGATCCGAGTCGATGATCCCCTGGCGCCGGAGATAGCGGCCGAACGCGCGGATCGCCGACAGCTTGCGCGCCGCCGAAGACTTCGCCTGGCCCTTGCGGGTGAGATCCGCGAGGAAGGCGCGCGCGTTCAGGTGATCGAGATTGGTCGGCTCCAGCTCGGAAACGCGCCGCTTCAGGTGCGCCGCGAGGAACGTCAGGAACTGCGTCAGATCGCTGTCGTAGGCGCGGACCGTGTGCGCCGACGCGTTCTCGTTCAGACGAAGGTGATCGAGAAAGGCCTTGAGGTGCTCTCGCATATGTGAGCCGGCTGGATCCCAAGTTTCGCTATCGGCCTACGGCGCGTCCGCCGTGCAGCGCGTCAGCCCGGCCTCCCAGCGCGCCAGATCGTTCAGCGCGCGCTCGGAAATCGCGATATTGCGATCCCGCTTGTGCTTGACCCGCTGTTCGAGCGGCGGCAGCAGGCCGAAGGCGATATTCGAGGGCACGTAGTGTTTCGGATCGGCGTGCGACGCGTAATAGGCCAGCGCGCCGAGCGCGGTGGTCCGCGGCGGCGACACCGGCGCTTCGCCGAGCACGAGCGCGGCGGCGTTCCTGCCGGCGATGAGGCCGGACGCGGCCGACTCGACGTACCCTTCCACCCCCGACATCTGACCCGCGAAGAACAGGTCGTCGCGCATCCGGGTCTGCCAGGTCTCGCGCAGCACCGTCGGCGCGTTGACATAGGTGTTGCGGTGGATCATCCCGAAGCGCACGAACTCGGCCTGCTCGAGACCGGGGATCATCTTGAGCACGCGCGCCTGCTCCCCCCACTTCATTTGCGTCTGGAATCCGACCAGGCTGAAATGATCGCCCGCGACGTTGTCCTGGCGGAGTTGGACGACCGCGTACGGCTCGCGGCCAGTGCGGGGGTCGGGGAGGCCGACCGGCTTCATGGGCCCGAAGCGGAGCGTGTCGACGCCGCGGGCCGCCATTACCTCGATCGGCAGGCATCCCTCGAAGAACTGCGGCTTGTCGAATTCGCGCAGGGCTGCCTTTTCCGCCGACAGGAGCGCGTCGTAGAAGGCGCCGTATTCCTCCCGATTGAGGGGACAGTTCAGGTAATCCCCCTCCCCATCGTCTACCCCGCAGGCGAAGGAAGCATCGAAGGTGGTCTGACCCCGGTTTGACCCCGGTTTGACCCCGGTTTGACCCCGGTCTGACCCCGGCCGTGGGCCGAGGCTGCGTCCCCAGCGGGAGGCGCGATAGACCTTCGACACATCCAGCGATTCGCCGGAGACGATGGGGCTGATCGCGTCGTAGAAATAGAGATGCGCCTCGCCAACCAGCGTGGCGATTTCTGCCGACAACGCGTCGGAGGTCAGCGGACCGGTGGCGAGGATCACCGGGCCATCGGCCGGCGAGGGAATCGACTTGACCTCTCCCCGGCGGATGCGGATCAGCGGGTGTGACGCGATCGCCTCGGTCACGCGCGACGAGAAGAGATCGCGATCCACCGCGAGCGCCGCGCCGGCCGGCACGCGCGCCTCGTCGGCGCACCGCATGACCAGCGAGCCGAGACGGCGCATCTCTTCCTTCAGCAGGCCGACCGCGTTGTCGAGTTTGTCGCCGCGGAACGAATTCGAGCAGACGAGCTCAGCGAGGCCGTCGGTCTTGTGAACCGCCGTGGGCTTGATCGGCCGCATCTCGCAGAGCGTCACCGGGACACCGCGAGCCGCCGCCTGCCACGCGGCTTCGGAGCCCGCAAGGCCGCCGCCGACGATGGTGACAGGAGACATCGGGTGATCGGGTGAACGGGTGAACGGTCCCAGACTAACAGATCACCCGATCACCCGATCGACAGATCACCCGATCTCAAGCCGTCGTCAGCTCTTCGGCCTGACGCACGTAACTGCAGCTGTCGGTGTTGCACACCAGTTGGCGGCCGTGCTTCTTGGTGATCTTCTCGACCAGGAACGGCGCGCCGCAGTCGGGGCACTTCTCCGCCACCGGCCGGTTCCACAGCGTGAAATCGCAGTCGGGATAGTTGGCGCAGCCGAAGAAGACCTTGCCGCGGCGCGACTTGCGCTCGACGATGTCGCCGCCGTCCTTGGGACAGAGTACGCCGGTCGTCTTCTGCTTGACGTACTTGCAGGTCGGATAGCTCGTGCACGCGGTGAACTCGCCGAACCGTCCCTGCTTGACGACCAGGTTCGAACCGCACTTCGGGCACTTTTCGTCGAGGATCTGATCGGGCTTGGCCGCCGCCATACCCTGCTTGGTCGCGATGATTTTTCGCGTGGTCTTGCAGTCCGGATAGCCGGTGCAGGCCAGGAACTGGCCGAAGCGGCCGCGCTTGACGACCATCGGCTTGCCGCAGTTCTCGCAGGCCTCGTCGAGATCCCCTTCGGCGCCCGCCTCCGGTGCGTCGACCTCGCGCGTGTTCTCGCACTCGGGATAGCCGCTGCAGGCGAGAAACAACCCGAACTTGCCGGCCTTGATGACCATCGGCTTGCCGCACTTGTCGCAGGCGACCGGCGGCTCGGGCTCATACCCTTCCTTCATGTTGGGCATGTCCTTCTCGGCGCGCTTCAGATCCTTCTTGAACTTCTTGTAGAACTCCGTCAGCGTCTTCTCGTAGTCCGAGGCGCCGGACTCGATCTTGTCGAGATCCTCCTCGAGCTCGCGCGTGTAGTTCACGTCGAGGATGTCGTCGAACGCCGGCGACAGCAGCTTCTCGACGAGCATCATGCCGAGGAACGTCGGCTTGAACTTGCCCTCTATCTTGTTCACGTACTCGCGCGCCTGGATGACGCTGATGATCGACGCGTAGGTCGAAGGGCGGCCGATGCCGTTCTCTTCGAGCGCCTTGACCAGCGTCGCCTCGGTGTAGCGGGGCGGCGGCTGCGTGAACTTCTGCTCCGGTTTCAGCTCGCGCAGCGCCAGCACGTCTCCTTTGGCGAGCGCCGGCAGCACGCTCGACTCTTCGTCGTCTTCCGCGGTGCGGGCGTCGGGACCGGGCGCCGTCTTCTCGTCTTCGTTCAGCGGGGCCGCGAGCGCGCTCCCGACGGCCGCCGCCGGCTGTTCGTAGACCGCCATCCACCCGGGGAACTTCGGCACGGATCCCTTGACGCGGAAGAGATACTGCGCCGCCGTGATGTCGACCGTCGTGTCGTCGAAAGTCGCCGGCGGCATCTGCGAGGCGACGAAGCGGTTCCAGATCAACTTGTAGAGGTAGTACTGGTCGCCGGTGAGCTGGCCACGCACCGCGTCGGGGTGGTACTGCATCGAGGTCGGGCGGACCGCTTCGTGTGCGTCCTGCGCGTCCGACTTCGTCTTGTAGAAGTTCGGTTTCTCGGGCACGTACTCCGCGCCGAACGAACCGGCGATGAATTCGCGGACCTCGGTCAGCGCCTGCTCGGAGACCCGCGTCGAGTCGGTGCGCATGTAGGTGATGAGGCCGACCGCCCCTTCGCCCGGCAGCTCGATACCTTCGTAGAGCTGCTGCGCGACCATCATCGTCTTCTTGACCGGGAAGCGCGAGGCCTGCTGCAGCTTGCTCGTGATGAACGGCGGCACCGCCGACTTCTTCCGCTCCTTCATCGTGACGCTGTCGACGACCCAGGCCGCCTTGCGGAGATCGACGAGGATGGCGTCGGACTCGGCCTGCTGGCCGACCTTGATGTTGACGCCGTCCTTCTTGAGGAGCCTGGCGTCGAACTCCGGCGGCACCGGACCGGCCAGGCGCGCCGTGATGTTCCAGTACTCTTCGGGCACGAACGAGGTGATCTCGCGTTCGCGGTCGCAGACCAGCTTCAGCGCCACCGACTGCACGCGGCCGGCACTGAGGCCGCGGCGGACCTTCTCCCAGAGGAGCGGGCTGATCTTGTAGCCGACCAGCCGATCGAGGACGCGCCGCGCCTGCTGCGCGTCGACCATCTTCTTGTCGATCTGGGTCGGCTTGTCGAGCGCGCTGAGCACACCCTTCTTGGTGATCTCGTTGAACATCAAGCGGCGGATCTTCTTCTTGTTGCTGCTGCCGAGCTCCTCGGCGAGATGCCAGCCGATCGCTTCCCCTTCGCGGTCCGGGTCGGTGGCGATGAAGATCTGCTCGGCCTTCTTCGCGTCCGCCTTCAGCTCGGTGAGCACCTTCTTACGGGTGGCGATCACTTCGTACGACGGTTCGAAGCCCTCGTCGACGTCGACGCCCAGCTTGCTCTTGGGCAGATCGCGGACGTGGCCCATCGACGCGACGACCTTGTAGTCCTTGCCGAGATATTTGTTGATGGTCTTCGCCTTTGCCGGCGATTCGACCACTACGAGCGCCTTTGCCATAAGCTTCCCAGTTTCACCAGCCGCCCCTGCATTTCCCACTCCGTGAGACGGGGCAGCAATGCCGGACCCGAAATACCCACCGTAGCAGACAAATCCTCGAGACCGTATGTCTCGCCGGGGGTCAATTTAGAAAGTAAGTCGTTGTCTTCAAATGACTTGTTCGAAATTTCAGGGAGGGCTTGACACGGCCGCCAGCCCAGCTCGTCCAAGATATCGTCCGCAGTCTCCACGACCTTTGCGCCGTCCTTGAGGAGGGCGTGCGAGCCGCGATTGCGGCCCCCCAGGATGCTGCCCGGCACGGCCATGACGTCACGGCCCTGGTCGAGCGCGCATCGCGCCGTGATGAGCGAGCCGCTCTTCTCCGATGCTTCGACGACCACGACCCCCAGCGAGATCCCACTGATCAGGCGGTTGCGCTGCGGGAAGTGCTCCGGCAACGGGGGCGCCCCGGGCCCGAGCTCGCTCAGGAGGGCGCCGTCTTGGCAGATGCTGGCGGCGAGCCCACGGTGCTCAGCCGGATAGATGACGTCGGGGCCGCTCCCGAGCACCGCCACGGTCGCGCCGCCGGCCCGCAGCGCACCGCGATGGGCCGCGCCGTCGACGCCGCGGGCGAGCCCCGAGACGACCGCCACGCCGCGCCCGGCCAGCTCGGCGCCCAGCCGTCCGGCCACTTCCAGCGCGTAGGGGCTCGCTGCGCGTGAGCCCACGATCGCAACGGCTGGGCGTGCCAGCGCGGCTTCGGCGCCCCGCAGCCACAACACGATCGGCGGATCGACGATTGTCCGCAGCAGGACCGGATACCGGTCATCGTCGATCGGCAGCGCGGCAATATGCTCGTGCGAGGCCCGTTCGAGGAGCGTCGCGGCTTCCAGTCGCGCCTCCCGCGCGAGCAGCGCGGCGCCGGCGGCGCGGCCGCAGGCGGCGATGACGTCTTCGAGTGAAGGGGTGCCGCCGGCTTCGGCGGCGAGCGATCGGAAGATGGCGGCGGCGCGAAGCCGCGACACGCCGGGGATGGTGGTGACCGCCACCGCGTTCTGAAGGTCCACGAGGCCTCCCGACCACGGCGCGGCACAGGGACAGCAACCCCGGCGCCGCCCGCGGCAGCTTCGGTGCCCGACCCTCTGTCCTTCAGTATACGGCCGGTCGACGCCTGCAGGCGTCAGCGCGCCTTACGGGTTTCGTGTCCGTTTACAAAAAACGGCGTGCCGGCGCGCGTGCGCGCCGCTTTCCGCAAACTCCGCCGCGGTACATCTGTTGCTGCGCCCTCCCTCTGGCAAGGTGCTATAGTGACCCTACATCCCATGCGTCGACTGATCTTCCTCTCAGTCGCTGCCTGCATTGCCCTGGCGGCCAGCGCTACGGCCGCACGCGCCGACAACCGATCGAAGTCGAAGGAACAGGTCGAGTTCGGCATTCAGGTCGCGCAGAACGGGCTCTGGAACGAAGCGCTCTATCGCTGGCAGAAGGCCGTCGAACTCGATCCGAGCTACTCCGCGGCGTGGAACAATCTCGCGATCGCCTACGAGCACGAAGGCAAGTTCGAGCAGGCGAAAAAGGCATACGAGAAGGCCCTGGAGCTGGATCCGAAGAACCTGCTGATCCGGCAGAACTACGATCTCTTCAAAGAAATCAATGACCGCACGAAGCGCCGCAGCGGCAAGTAGCCTCGTCCTCGCCGGCCTGCTCGCGCTCGCGGGCTGCACCGACTTCTACGAGATCCCGATCGAGACGCCCATCCAGCCGAAGATGGACGTCAGCGGTTTCCAGCGCGTCCTCGTCGCCGGCTTCATCGGCGGAGGCACGGAAGACGTCGACGCGAATCTCGAGACGGTACGCCTGCTGCGGAGCCAGTTGCGCACGAAGTCCCAGCTGCGCATCATCGAGGCCGACGCGCTGCCGCTCGCGGACATCGCCACCACCGAATCGAACCGCGACAGCGCCGTGGCGGCCGCCAACTCGTCGGCCGGCGTGGCCCCGGTCGGGCCGATCCCGACCGCCAATATCGCGAACGCGCCCGAGCCCATCCCGGCCGTGAAGACCGATTCCAAGGCCGATCCGAAGAAGGGCGAGCCGAAGATCAACAACGAGAAGGACCTCGCGAAATTCGACAAGATCTTCGCCGACGTCGCCTACTGGAAGAAGCTCGGCGAGGAATATCAAAACCCGCTCATCGTCACCGGCACGGTCCTCTTCACGCCCAACCAGACGAGCGGCTTCGTGATGCAGAACCGCGAGGTGTACGACGCCTATGGCCGCCGCAGCGTGGTCCCGGTGCGCCAGTATATGGAGCGCAAAGGCTTCATCCTGCAGCCGCGCTTCGTGTTCATCGACGGTCGCACCGGCGCCATCCTCTATTCCGAGACGTTCCACGAAGAGATTCTCTATCCGCAGAACCAGAGCGTGCCAGCGCTCTCGACCTACTTCGAGCTGATGGACCGCGTGATTCCGTCGTTCCTCAGCACGCTCAGCGCCCAGAAAATCCACGGCACCAGGGTTCTCCTCAAATAGAATCGGGCGATCTGACGATCGGGTGATCTGCGGAGTTTCACCGGATCACCAGATTTCCAAATCACCCGATCTTCTGGTATTCTAGAGTTTTGCCTCCCCCAGCAAGGAGACGGTAGAGTGTTCGCTATCATTCAGAGCGGCGGCCGCCAGGTGAAGGTCGCCCCGGGCTCCGTCATCGAGGTCGACCGCATCGACGCGGCCGTCGGTGACGAGGTCAGCATCGACCGCGTGCTCTTTCTCGAGAAGGACGGCGGCGAGGTGCTCGCCGGCGCCCCGTTCGTGGCCGACGTGAAGATCGTCGGCGTCATCGACGGCGAATCGCGCGGCCCCAAGATCCGGGTGTTCAAGAAGAAGCGCCGCAAGGGTTCGCGGAACAGCAAGGGACACCGCAGCACCTATACGCGCGTGCGCATCAAGGACATCCTGGTCTAGCCATGGCTCACAAAAAAGGACAGGGCAGCTCCCGCAACGGGCGCGACAGCAACTCGCAGCGTCTCGGCGTCAAGCGCTTCGACGGCAACGTCGTGACCGGTGGATCGATTCTCGTCCGCCAGCGCGGCCTGCGCTTCCGGCCGGGCCTGAACGTCGGACGCGGCAAGGACGACACGCTCTTCGCCAAGGTCGACGGCGTCGTCAAGTTCTCGGACCACGGCGCCCGCGGCCGGGTCATTTCCGTCACACCCCTGGGGTAGGCTCAGGCCTGTAGGGCGGGTCTTCAGACCTGCCGCTCCATGTTTGTCGACGAAGTAGAAATCCACGTCGCGGCCGGCCATGGGGGCCGCGGCGCCATGAGCTTCCGGCGCGAGAAGTTCGTGCCGCGCGGCGGCCCCGACGGCGGGGACGGCGGCCCGGGCGGCGACGTCTCCTTCGCGGCCCACGCCAATCTCAACACGCTCCTCAACTTCCGCTTCCAGAAACTGTTCGAGGCCGGCCGCGGCGCGCACGGGGCAGGCTCGAACCGGACCGGCCGCGCCGGCGAGCCGATCACGCTCAAGGTGCCGGTCGGTACGCAGGTGTTCGAGAAGCTCGAGGACGGCGAGTATGCGCTCGTCGCCGATCTCACCGCCGAGGGTGAAACGCTCCTGATTGCGAAAGGGGGGCTCGGCGGCCTCGGCAACGCGCATTTCGCCACGTCGACCAATCGCGCGCCGCGCAAGGCGCAACCGGGTCTTCCGGGCGAGGAAAAGGCGCTGCGGCTGCAGTTGAAGCTGCTCGCCGACGTCGGACTGGTCGGCTATCCGAACGCCGGCAAGTCGACGATCATTTCGCGGATCTCGGCGGCCAGGCCCAAGATCGCCGACTATCCGTTCACCACGCTCGTGCCCAATCTCGGGGTCGTCGGCCTGTCGGGCGATCGATCGTTCGTGGTCGCCGACGTGCCAGGGCTGATCGAGGGCGCGCATACCGGCCACGGGCTGGGTCACCGCTTCCTCAGTCATCTCGAACGGACGCGCGTGCTGGTGCACGTGGTGGATGTGTCGTCGGCGACGGGGCGCGACCCGGTGCAGGACTTCGAGGTGATCTCGCGGGAGCTGGCGATGTTCCCCGGGCGCGACGCCGCCGGCGAGCGGCTCCAGGACAAGCCGGCGATCGCGGCCGCCAACAAGATCGACGCGCTCGACGATCCCTCGCGGCTCGATCGCCTGCGCGAGCATTTGCAGCGCGCCGGGATTCCGCTTTACCCTGTCTCCGCGGCGACCGGCGAAGGGCTGCCGCTGCTGCTGGAAGCGGTCTGGAAAACACTGGCGAGCGACGAGCGGCGCAAGACGTCCGAAGCAGAATGACCGATCTCGCTCCTCGCGCGTCGAGCCTCGGACGGATCGGCATCCTGGGCGGCACGCTGGATCCCATTCACTGTGGCCATCTCGCCGCCGCCGGCGCGACGCTGGACGCCTTCGAGCTGCCGCGCCTGCTGGTGATGCCGTCGCACGTGCCGCCCCACCGGTCGGTGCAGCCGGTCGCCTCGCCGTTTCATCGCTTTGCGATGGCGGCGCTGGCCGTGTCGGGCCTGGCGCGCATCGAGGCGAGCGACGACGAGCTCGGCGTCGACGGGCCGTCGTATTCGGCCGATACCCTGCAGCGGCTGCAGGCGCGCGGCTACGCGGCATCGCAGATCTTTTTCGTCACCGGCGCCGACGCGTTCGCGGAGATCGCCACCTGGAAGCGGTATCCCGAGGTTCTCGACCTGGCGCACTTCGTCGTCGTGTCGAGGCCGGGCTACGACGTCGGCGCGCTCGCGGCGCGGCTGCCGGCGCTCGCCGATCGCATGCGGCCGGCCGGGACGGCGCCGGACGCCGGCCGGATGACCTCGGTGTTCCTACTGCCGGCCGCGACGCCGGACGTCTCATCGACCCGCGTCCGCGCGCGGGTGCGGAGCCGGGAGCCGCTGACCGGGCTGGTGCCGCCGCTCGTCGAAACCCACATTCGTCAACACCGTCTCTACGCCGCTCCGGCAGAACATCTGCATGGCCAAAGCTGAAAACAAACCGCGTCCGGCACCGAAACCACCGCAGCGCTCGACCCGCGCCGGGCTGCCGGCCGAGATCGTCAAAACCGTGCAGGCCGCGTTCGACAAGAAGGCGTTCGACGTGGTCGTCCTCGATCTGCGCAAGACGCCGGCGTTCACCGATTTCTTCATCCTCTGCTCGGGGCAGAACGCGCGGCAGGTGCAGGCGATCGCCGACGCGATCGAGGAATCGGTCCGCGCCGTCCGGCTGCGGCCGTCGCACGTCGAGGGCTACCGGAAAGCGGAGTGGATTCTGATGGACTTCTTCACGTTCATCGTCCACGTCTTCGCGCCGCAGACGCGCGATTTCTACTCGCTCGAGCGCCTCTGGGGCGACGCCGAACGCCACGCGCTGACGGACGGCGACGTCCGCTGACCGCCGATGGTGCTCTGGCGCGTGCCGCGGGCGCTCTCGAACATTTCGCGCGAGCTCGCCGATGCGGCCGTGGCGATCGCGCTCGCCCCGCTGTGCGCCGCCTGCCGCGAGCCGCTCGACCATCCGACGCGAGGGGTGGTGTGCGACGGCTGCTGGCGGGCGATCGAACCGCTGGCGCCGCCACCGCGTGAACCGCTGCCTCCGGGCATCGCGGTTGCGTCCGCGCTCGGCCTCTACGACGGGCGACTGCGCGACATCGTCCAGGCGCTCAAGTACGACGCGCGATCGACGATTGCCGCGCATCTGGCGCGGCGCATGAGCGCCGCCGCGGGCGGGCTGCTGGCCGGCGCCGACCTCGCCGTTCCGGTGCCGCTGCATCGGTCGCGCGAGCGGACTCGCGGGTTCAACCAGGCGCGCGAACTGGCGAGACACCTGCCGCTGCCGCTGGCCGACGTGTTGATCCGGACGCGTCACACCGACGCGCAGGCCGACCTGCCGGCGGCGAGGCGCGCGGCGAACGTGCGCGGGGCGTTCGCGCTCAGGCGGCGCGCCGCCGTCGACGGCCGGGTCGTGGTGCTCATCGACGACGTGTGCACGACCGGCGCGACGCTGAATGCGTGCGCCGCGGTGCTGCTCGACGCCGGCGCCGCCGAGGTGCGCGCGCTGACCGCGGCGCGGGCCGTCCTCAAATCAGACGGACGACCGCGTTGAGCACGTCCGCCGCTACTTCGTCCCTGGGCCGTTCACCGTCGAGGCGCAGCCACCCGGCCGCGCTCGCCTGCCGCGCGTAGCTGTCGCGCACGCGGGCGAGCAGCGCCAGGTCGCGCTCGTACTTGTCGCGGTTCGCGGTCTTCCTGCCGGCAGCGGTCTCGGGAGCGATGTCGAGCAGGATCGTGAGATCCGGCGGCGGCAGGTATTTCTGGACGTCCCGCAGCCAGGCGCCGTCGAGCCCTTGCGCCTCGCCATACGCGATGCTGGAGGCGAGATAGCGATCGCATATGACGATGGCGTGGCCGGCGAGCAGATCCTCGATCTGGGGTTTCTTCTCGTAGCGGTTGGCGACGTAGAGCAACTGCATCGTGTCGGCGCGGTAGTCGCGCGCCCCCTGCAGCGCGGCGCCGATCTCGATGCCGATCGGCGTCTCGTAGGACGGAAAATCGAGGAGCACGGCACGGCGGCCGCGCGCTTCCGCCGCCGTTTTCAGCGACTCCGCCTGCGTCTGCTTGCCGCTCTGATCGAGCCCTTCCAGGGCGATCAGCACGCCGCGGGCCTGTGACTGCGTCAACTCCACGATGCCTGAGCTCCCGACGACCGCACCACGCCCGCGCCCGTCACAGTTCCAGCGCGAGCACGTCCTCGAGCCTCTGGCGCCGGCGGATCAGCCGCGCCGCGCCGTCTTCGACGAGCACTTCCGCCGGCAGCAGGCGCCGGTTGTAATTCGAGGCCATCACCGCACCGTAGGCGCCGGCGTCGAGCACCGCATAGAGCTCGCCGACCTGCGGCCGCGGCAGCGTCCGGTTCTTGCCGAGCGTGTCGCTGCTCTCGCACAGCGGACCGACGACGTCGCACACGACGTCAGGCGCGCCGTTGTGGAGGACCGGCTCTATGCGGTGAAATGCCCCGTACATCATCGGGCGGATCAATTCGGTCATCCCGGCGTCCATGACCACGAAGAACCGCTCGCCGTCTCCCGTCCCCCGCCCCGCGGGCTTGACGTCGATCACCCGCGTCAGCAGGGCCCCCGCCGGGGCGACGATGTGGCGGCCGGGCTCGAGCACGATCGCCAGACCCGACTCACGCAAGACCGGCAGTACCGCCGCCGCGTAGTCGTGCGCGTCGGGTACCGGCGAGCCGTCGTAGGAGACGCCCAGGCCGCCGCCGATGTCGAGATGCTCGATCGGGGTGCCCTCGGCCGCGAGCTGGCGCGCCAGGCCGACGAGCGCGGCGGCGGCGCGCCCCAGCGGCTCGAGATCGGTGATCTGCGAGCCGACGTGCGCGTGCAGCCCGACGATCTGCACCTGCGCCCGGCCGCGCGTGCGGGCGCAGAGCGCGGGGACCTCGTCGATCGGAATCCCGAACTTGTTGGTCTTGAGCCCGGTGGAAATGTGCGGGTGGGTCCTGGCGTCGACGTCCGGGTTGACGCGGATCGCGATGCGCGTCCGCACCGCGCGATCGCGCGAGATCGCCTCGATCCGCTCGATCTCCCCTTCCGACTCGACGTTGATCGATCGCACGCCGATATCGATCGCGTCGGCCAGCTCGGCGCCCGTCTTGCCGACCCCGGTGAAGACGATCTGCGACGGCGTGAACCCGGCGCGGCGGGCGACGGCGATCTCGCCGCCGGAATTGGCGTCGGCGCTGCTGCCCAGCTCGCGCAGCAGCCGCGCGATCGCCAGGGTCGAGTTCGCCTTGAGCGCGTAGTGGATCGCGTGCGGATATCCGGCGAACGCGCCGTCGATCGCACGGTAGCGCGCCGCGATCGTCGCGGCGCTGTAGACGTAGAGCGGCGTCCCGTGCGCCGCGGCGATCGGTTCGAGCGCCACGCCGTCGCACGCCAGCGCGCGCCCTTCTCGTTGGAATCCGCTCACAGGCCTCAGGCTGAAAACGTGTAAGATACCAGATTACGATCCGATGTCTGCCGATTCCGCGGCTGCACAGCCGACGACGCCGGACCGCCTCATCGAGCAGTGTCTGGCCGGCGATCAGCTCGCCTGGGAGCAGATCGTGCGCCAGAACTGGCGCAAGGTGTTCAACGTCGCCTACAAATTCGTCGGCAGGCACGACGAAGCCGAGGATCTGACCCAGGACATCTTCCTGAAGATCTTCAAGGCGCTCGCCACGTTCGATCGGCGCGCCAACTTTCAGACCTGGATCATCAGCATCAGCCGCAACCTGTGCATCGATCACTACCGCAGCGTGCGCAAGGAGCGCCAGACGATCGCGCGCGACGTCGACTCGAGCGAGCTGCAGCCGGCGACGCGCGAGCGCGGCCCGTACGCGCAGGCCGAGCACCAGGACCTGCGCGCGCAGCTGCGCCAGGCGCTCGAAACGCTGCCGATCGCGCTGCGCACCGCCGTCGTGCTGCGCGACCTGCAGGAGCTGTCATACCAGGAAATCGCCGATCGCCTCGGACTGCCCGAGGGGACGGTCAAGTCGCGCATCAATCGCGGCCGCATCGAGCTCGCCCACCAGCTGAAGCGAATGCAGGACAAGCAGCCGCTGCGCCAGCGGAAACGCAGGAGCCACTGAATGAACATCACGACCGAAACCGCCAACGGCATCGCGGTCGTCCGGGTGGGCGAATCCCGCCTCATGTATCCGCTGCTCTCGGAATTCTCGTCCGCCGTCCAGAAGCTGATCGCCTCGGGCGAACGGAAGGTCGTCGTCGACCTGTCGTCGGTCGGCTATGTCGACAGCGCCACCATCGGCTGCCTGATGGATCTCTACCGCCAGGCCAACGCCGCCGGCGGAGCGCTCAAGCTCGCCGGCGTGCAGAAGCGCGTCGAGACCATGCTGACGATGACCGGGGCGCATAACTTCATCGAAGTCCACCCGGACGAGCCAAGCGCCGTCAAGAGCTTCGGGGCCTGACCATGCACACCATCAAGCTGACCACGGGCGCCCCCCTCGAGCTCGACGGCGATCTGATGAGCGTGATGGAAACGCTCTACAAGGAAATCTCCGCGAAGCACGAGCTGAAGTCGAGCTTCGAGGACATGGCGCGCGAGATCGCCAACGTCATCGGCCAGATGGACGACGCCGAGCGGCGCCAGTATCTGTCCGAGAGCCTGTTTCTCAACATCGTTTCCTACGAGAACGAACGGCTCGGCGCCTACGTCAGGAAACTGACCAAGAAGTAACGGCGCACCTTTCGATTCCCGGGCCTGGCTCCATTTGTCTCTCAATTACCTCGCCACCCGCTTCACCTGCTCCTGGCCGTGGAGCACCATGGTGCTGCTCTGCGACGGGCGCCTGGTCTGCGGCTGCGCCGATCCGTACGGCAAGCGCGTGCTCGGCGACCTGCGGGTGATGCCGAGCGTGTCGTCGGTGTGGACCGGTGAGGTCGCGCACAACCTGCGCCGCGATCTCGTCCAGGGCGGATCGAAGTTCTGCGGCGACTGCCCGCTGAAGCTGCCGCTGAAGAAGGACGAACCGCCGCCGCAGCGGCCGCTCGACGTCGGCCCGCTGCCCTCACGCCTCTACATCGAGTGCACGGCCGCGTGCAACATCTCCTGCAACCAGGCGTGCTGCGCGCCCGAGACCGGGATTACCCGCACCCGGCAGGCCGGCATGCTCGACTACGATCTCTTCACCCGTACCGTCGACGAGGCGGCGCCGTCGCTGGCACGCATCGATTTCTTCAACTACGGCGAGGCGTTCCTGCACAAGCGCGCGCTCGACATGGTCGAGTACATCAAGTCGCGCCATCCGCACGTCTACCTGTATACGAGCACCAACGGCCTGGCGCTGACCGAGGAGGGCGCCCGCCGCCTGGCGCGCTCGGGCATCGACGAGGTGACGTTCTCGATCGACGGTTCCAGCCAGGACGCCTACGTCCAGTACCGCCAGCGTGGCGACTTCGCAAAAGCGATCCGGAACCTGACCGCGCTCGTCGACGAGAAGCGCAGGAACGGCCTCGACGTGCCGTTCGTCAACTGGCGCTATATCCTCTTCACCCACAACGACAGCGACGAGCAGATGGAACGGGCGCGCCAGATGGCCGCCGGGATCGGCGTCGATCGTCTCAGCTGGGAAATCACCGACCATCCGGAGAACATGTTCTCGCGGCGGTTCGCGTCCGGCACGCCGGATTTCGAGCGGATCAAGTTCGAGATCTGGGACAAGACGGGCCTGGGCAACGCGATTCCCGGCGCCACGCCGCGCGCCCGCATCGAGGTGGGCGGCACGTCGTGGCTCGATCGCATCGGCAACGCGCCCGTCACCGGGATCGCGGGTCAGCCGATCGGCCTGCGCACGCGCGTCACCAACCTGTCGACGCGTCCGTTCCCGGCGCGGGCCAGCTACGGCCGTCGTCTGGTGCGTCTGGGCGCGCAGCTCTGCGCCGCCGACGGCACGCTGCTCAACCGCGACTACGAGCGCGCCTGGCTGCCCGACCACCTGCAGCCGGGGGCGACGCTCGAGATCCCCGTCACCCTCACCGCACCCGACACACCCGGACGCTACAAGCTGAAGTTCGATCTGGTGTCGGAAGGCATCGACTGGTTCGAGCAGAACGGATCCGAGACGACCGTCAAGGATCTGATCGTCCGCTGAGCCCGTCGCGATCGCCCCGCCCGTGCGCGGTCCGGCCGCTCGCAATCCATACAGTATGCTACGCGCCACGATGCAGGACCGCCTCGCGCGCGCGGCGCCGTTTGTCGTCACCGCGCTCGCGACCGCCGTGAGCGTCGTCGGCGTGACGCTCGGCTCGCATGTCGCGTCCGGCGCCGACGCCTACGGCTACGTCAGCCAGGCGCGGCTGATGCGTCATGGCACGCTGCAGCAGACCGAGCGCCTCGTCCGCACGGCGGACTGGCCCGACGCGGCCGAGTCGCTGGCGCCGCTCGGCTATCGTCCGGCGGTCGGCGGTTTCACCAACGTGCCCACCTACGCGCCGGGCCTGCCGCTGCTGATGGCGGCCGCGGCGCTGGTGGCGGGACCGTGCATGGTCTACGGCGTCGTTCCGCTCGCGGCGGCGCTGCTGGTGCTGCTGACCTACCGGCTCGCGCGGTGCGTCGCGGATCCGGCAGTCGCGGTCGCGGCGGCGATTCTGTTGGCGACCAGTCCGGTTTTCCTGTTCATGACCCTGTGGCCGATGAGCGACGTGCCCGCGGCCGCCTGCTGGATCGCCGCGATGCTCTGCGCGGCCTCGACGGAGCGCTGGCGACCGCTCGCGACGGCGGCGCTCACCGCGCTGGCGATTCTGATCCGGCCGAACCTGGTGCATCTCGCCGCGGTGCCGGCTGGCATCTCTCTCTACATGTCGTCGCGCGTCAGCCGGGCCGCGACAGGGCGGGCGGCCGTGCTCCTGGCGGCGGGCCTCGCGTCCGCCATTGCCGTCGTCCTGGCGCTCAACCGGACGCTCTATGGCTCGCCGGTCGCATCGGGATACGGCGCGGTCTCCGGCCTCTACGCGATGAGCCGCATCGGGCGGAACGCCGCGCTGCACGCGTCGTGGCTGCAGCAAAGCCAGGGTCTGTATCTGACCGCCGCCGTGGCCGGACTGATCGTGCACCTGCGGCGGGGATTCAGCGACCTTCTGGTGTGGGGCGGTCTCTTCGCCGTCCTGCTCTGGGCCGCGTATCTGCCGTACCACACGTACACCGAGTGGTGGTACCTGCGGTTCCTGCTGCCCGCGCTGCCGGTCGTGTTCGTGCTGGCGGCCGACGGCGTGGCAGCCGTCGCGGGTCTCGCGGGTCAGACCGTCCGCGCGGTTGCGCTCGCGATCTTCGTCGCCGCGGCCTCGACGCACGCGATTCACTTCGCACTCGCGAATGGCGTCTTCGCGATCGGAGAGCAGGAGCAGCGCTTCGTGGAGGTCGCCGCGTTCGTCGCGACCGCGCTGCCCGCCGACGCCGTGCTGATCAGCGGCGAGCACAGCGGCAGCATCCGCTACTACTCGGGACGCGAGACGATCCGCTACGACCGCATGCGCGGCACGGCGCTCGACGCGGCGGTTCGCTCACTGTCGTGGCAGCACCTGCACGTCTACGCGGTGCTCGATCGGCTCGAGGAGCCGGGCTTCCGCGCGCGGTTCGGCGGCCAGGCGGCGCTCGCGCGGCTGGCCGATCTCCCCATGGCCACGCTCGATTCGCCCGTGCCGGTCGACGTCTTCGATTTCGCGCCCGTCGCGGCCGACGCGGTGGCGACCCGGCGGATCGCGCATCTCCCCCGGTCGAAATGCTTCGAGCCGGACGACTGAGCGGCTGCCCGTCAGGTTCCGCGTGGCGAGGCAGGCCCGCGGCGGGCCGACGCGAGACGGCCGCTGCCAATCACAGCCGGTTCACATCAGCCAGTAGAGGGTATGAAGAGAGGGACCCGCCCCGTGGGCGGGCGGGAATCGAGTGGTGAGGGCGCGCCGGCAGGGCGGCTAGTTCGCCAGGCGCGTCTTCGCGGCCATCGCGGGGAGCGGCGCGCCGGCGGCGATGGCGTCCCCCTCGACGATCTTCCACGCGTCGGCCTGCTCGAGGATCTTCGCGGCGAACGCCGTGTGCAGCGCGTGGCCGGCGCGGTGGGCCACCAGGTGGCCGATGACCGGATAGCCGACGAGCGAAAGATCGCCGATGGCGTCGAGAATCTTGTGGCGGACGAATTCGTCCTCGAACCGCAGCGCGTTGTTCAGGACGCCGGTTTCGCCGAGCACGATTGCGTTGTCGAGCGACCCGCCGAGGGCGAGGCCGCGCTGCCGGAGCATCTCCACTTCCTTCAGGAACCCGAACGTCCGCGCCGGCGCGATCTCTTCGACGAACGTCTCGTCGGTGATCTTCATCGTCCGTGACTGGTGGCGGATGAGCGGATGGTCGAAGCTGATGCTGTAGGTCACCTTGAAGTGATCCGACGGGTAGAGCGCGATCCGCTTGTCCCCCTGGCTGAGCGAGATCGGCCGGAGGACTTTCAGGTATTTCTTGCGAGCTGACAGTTTCTTGACGCCCGCTTCGTTGAGGATCAGATAGACGAACGGCGCCGCGCTGCCGTCCATGATCGGGACTTCCGGACTGTTCAGCTCGACGATGACGTTGTCGATGCCGAGGGCGGTGAGGGCGGCCAGCAGGTGCTCGACGGTCTCGACCGACACCGCCTCACGCGTCAGGCCGGTCGCCAGCTGAATCCCGCCAAGATGGGTGACGGTCGCCGGCACCTCGAGCCCCCCCAGATCGGCCCGCTGAAAACGGATGCCGAAGTCGGCAGGGGCCGGCTTGAGTGACAGAGTGACCTTGTTCCCGGAATGAAGACCGATTCCGGAACACGAAACTGGACGCCGTAGGGTTCGCTGCGACTGCACGGGACCTCTTATTGGGGCCTGGGAAGCCGCTCGGAACTGAGCAAAGCGGCTGCCACAGAGGACTCGGCGCAGTCGTAACGATTAAACCGTGATTTTGCAATAAGTTGTGGCATCGAACTCATGCCGGCCAGCCTGGGGCGAATACAAAATCGTGGCTGGGCAGCCACATGCGGCCGGCCTGAAAGCGTGGCAATTTTACCACAGTCGATTTTACGCCGCCTTGAAGATCTCGGCAAGAAAACGTCCTGTGAAGGATTCTCGGATCTTGGCGACTTCTTCAGGAGTACCCTGCGCGACAATGCGGCCGCCGGCGGCGCCCCCTTCCGGACCAAGGTCGATCACGTAGTCGGCCGACTTGATGACGTCGAGATTGTGCTCGATGATCACCACGGTGTTGCCCTGCTCGACGAGCTTGTTCAGCACGTCGAGCAGCTTGTGCGTGTCGGCGAAATGCAGGCCGGTCGTCGGCTCGTCGAGAATGTAGAGCGTACGGCCGGTGCCGCGGCGTGACAGCTCCTTGGCGAGCTTCACGCGCTGCGCCTCGCCGCCGCTGAGTGTGGTCGCGGACTGGCCGAGGCCGAGATATCCGAGCCCGACGTCCTGCAGCGTGCGCAGCTTGTTGGCGATCGGCGGGAAGTTCTCGAGGAGCGGCAGCGCCTGATCGACGGTCAGGTCGAGCACGTCGGCAATCGACTTGCCGCGGTACTTGATCTCGAGCGTCTCGCGGTTGTAGCGCCGGCCCTTGCACTGCTCGCACGTCACGTAGACGTTGGGCAGGAAATGCATCTCGATCGCGATGACGCCGTCCCCCTGGCAGCTCTCGCAGCGGCCACCCTTGACGTTGAACGAGAAACGCCCTGGACGGAAGCCGCGCGCCTTCGCGTCGGGCAGCATGGCGAACAGCTCGCGGATGAAGGTGAACAGGCCGGTGTAGGTTGCCGGGTTGGATCGCGGCGTGCGCCCGATCGGCGACTGATCGATCTGGATGACCTTGTCGATCTGCTCCATCCCTTCGATCGCGGTGTGCGCGCCGGGCTCGTCGGCGGCGCGGTACAGCTCGCGCGCCAGCGATCGATAGAGAATCTCGTTGACCAGCGTCGACTTGCCGGAGCCGCTGACCCCGGTAATGGTGATGAGCGTCGCGAGCGGGATCTCGACGTCGATGTCCTTCAGGTTGTTCTCGCGCGCCCCCCTGATGACGATCGAGCCGTGGGTGGCGCGCCGCCGCGTCTTCGGCGTCTCGATCGACATTTCGCCCCTCAGGTAGGCGCCGGTCAGCGACCCGGCGCCGTCTTCGAGCAGCTTCTGGGGGGTGCCCTGGAAGATCAGGCGGCCGCCGTGCTCGCCGGCGCCCGGCCCGAGGTCGATCACGTAATCGGCGCTGCGGATGGTCTCTTCATCGTGCTCGACGACCACCACCGTGTTGCCGAGATCGCGGAGGCGCGCGAGCGTCGCGAGCAGCGCGCGGTTGTCGCGCTGATGGAGGCCGATCGACGGCTCGTCGAGCACGTAGAGCACGCCCGTCAGGTTCGACCCGATCTGGGTCGCCAGACGGATACGCTGTCCTTCGCCGCCCGAGAGCGTCGCCGCGCTGCGGCCGAGCGTCAGGTAGCCGACCCCGACGTCGTTGAGGAAGCGCAGGCGATCGCGGATCTCGCGCATGATGCGGCTGGCGATCAGGTTCTCGCGATCGGTCAGCTCCAGCCCGTCGAGCACCTGCTGCGCCTCGGACAGCGGCAGATCGACGTACTCGGTGATCGTCCGTCCCTTGACCCGGACCGCCCGGCTCTGCGGTTTCAGCCGCGCGCCCTGGCACGACGGACACGACCGCAGCGCCCGATACGACTCGAGACTCTCCTGCTCCATCCATCCGCCTTCCTCGTAACGGCGGCGGAAATTCGGCACCAGCCCTTCGAAACCGGCGCCAAACGGATCGCTCTCCCTCTTCCCCTTCGGTTCCTTCGGTTCCTTCGGTTCCTTCGGCTCCTTCCGCTCCTTCGCGTCCTTCGCGTCCTTCGGTTCCTTCCCTTTCGCGTCCTTCGTGGCCCCAAAAAACAGGATGTCGCGCGCCTTCTTCGGCAGGCGGCGGAACGGCACGTTCAGATCGATCCCGAACACCTTGGAGAGCGAGGCGAGCGCTTCCTTGACCAGCTTCTTGTCGCCGCGCGCCCAGGGTGCGATCGCGCCGTCGGCGAGCGAGAGCGACTCGTCGGGCACCAGTCGTCCGGGATCGAAATCATAGACCGCTCCGAGCCCCTGGCACGCCGGGCAGGCGCCGTGCGGCGAGTTGAACGAGAAGGCGCGCGGCGTCATCTCCGGCATGCTGACGCCGCAGTAGGTGCAGGCCAGCCGCCTCGAAAACAGCCGGTCGCCGCCGTCGAGCGTGTTGACGACGACGATGTCGTCGGCGAGGTTCAGGGCGACTTCCACCGACTCGGTCAGCCGCCGTTCGATGCCGTCCTTGATGATCAAGCGATCGACGACGACCTCGATGGTGTGGTTGCGGCGCCGATCGAGTTTGATCTCCTCGTCGAGCGAGCGCGACTGGCCGTCGACGCGTACCTTGGTGAAGCCGCGCGCGCGCAGCGCCGCCAGCTCCTTCTTGAACTCTCCCTTGCGCCCGCGCACGATCGGCGCCAGCACGTTGATGCGCTCCTCGTTGGGCGAGAGCATCACCATGTCGATGATCCGCTCCAGCGACTGCGAGGCGATCTCGCGCCCGCAGAGGTGGCAGTGCGGGACGCCGATGTTGGCGAACAGCAGGCGCAGGTAGTCGTAGATCTCGGTGACCGTCCCGACCGTCGAGCGCGGGTTGGATCCCGTCGTCTTCTGCTCGATGGCGATGGCGGGCGACAGCCCTTCGATCAGGTCGACGTCGGGCTTCTCCATCTGCTCGAGGAACTGGCGCGCGTAGCTCGACAGCGACTCGACATAGCGTCGCTGCCCCTCGGCGTAGATGGTGTCGAAGGCCAGCGAGGATTTCCCCGAGCCCGACAGGCCGGTGATGACGACCAGCTGGTCGCGCGGCAGAGCGACGTCGATGTTCTTGAGGTTGTGGACGCGCGCGCCGCGGACCTTGACCCAGTCGTGTGCCATTTACTATTCAGAATTCCCGGAGAAATCCAAACAGACATTGTACTACCGGTGTCGGCGCGAGCGCCGGGAAATGGGGCGGCGCGCCGCGTTCGGGAGAGATGGACGGCGTTATCGTCCGCTGCGGGTCGCGCGCAGCGTCGCGGCCAGCAGCGCGAGGCTCGCCGCCATCCACACCGCCGCCCACCACCACGCCGGCGCGCCCGTCAGCCGCTGCATCGTCGCCGCGTCGGAGGCGCCGCGCACCAGGAACAGCGTCCGGATGTCGAACACCGCGTTCAGCGACACCTGGATCGCGAGGACGCTCATCGCGAAGCCGGCGACGCCGCGCGTCGCGCGCTTCCCCGCCAGCCCGAACAGCGCGAGCGCCCAGCCGGCGACGACGACCGCGCCGAACAGGTTGCGGATCCACAGCACGATCGTGATCAGCATCAGCGCGCCGATCGTCCAGAGGATGCTCTTCGTGCGTCGATCGTCGCGCGACGCCACGAGCAGCAGACAGCCGACGATGCTGGCGGTCAGATAGCCGGCGGAGGCGACGAGTGCCTGCGCGAGCGTCGACGCCGGCATCAGGCTGCGCGTCAGGCCGCTCGTATCGGGCTGAATGGTGATCGACGCGACACGGCCGCCGAGCAGCACTGCCGCCGCCGCGTGTCCCGACTCGTGCACCCAGGTCGTGAACAGCGTGAAGGGATAGAGGAGGAGCGGCCCCCACGGCGTCAGGCTGACGACGAGGCAGAGCGCCGCCGCGCACCAGAGCCGCGTCGTCAACGAGACCGTTCGCTGCGGATCCGGCTGTGGCGGAAGCCGTAGGCGAAATACAGCACGAGCCCGATCACCAGCCAGTAGCCGAACCGCTCCCAGGCCTGCCGCGGCAGGCCGTACATGATGAAGATGCAGCCGGCCGACGAGAGGAGGCTGACCGCCCAGACGAACGGCACCCGGAAGGGCCGCGGCCGATCGGGGTCGGTGTGGCGCAGCACGAGCACGCCGATGCTGACCAGCATGAAGGCGAAGAGCGTGCCGATGTTGGTCAGGTCGTAGGTCTCGCCGGCGTCGCCGATCATCGACCAGCTGGCCACGAAAATCCCGGTGAACAGCGTCGTCGCGTACGGAATCTTCGTGACCGGATGGAGCTTCGCAAAACTCTGCGGCAGCAGGCCGTCGCGCGCCATCGCGAAGAAGATGCGCGGCTGCCCGTATTGGAAGACCAACAGCACCGCCGACATCGACACGGCGGCCCCGAGCGCGACGATCCAGCCGACCGCCGAGAAGCCCGCGAGCTCCAGCGCCCTGGCCAGCGGATCGGCCACCGCGAGCTCCTTGTAGGGCACCATGCCGGTGAGCACCGCGCCGACCGCCACGTAGATCACCGTGCAGATCGCCAGACCGCCGAGAATGCCGATCGGCAGGTTGCGCTGCGGGTTCTTCGTTTCTTCGGCGGCGGTCGAAATCGCGTCGAAGCCGATATAGGCGAAGAAGACGATCGCCGCCCCCTGGTGGATACCGGTGAAGCCGTTGGGCGCAAACGGGTGGTAGTTGGCGGCGTGCAGGTGCGTCACCCCGACCGCCATGAAGAGTCCGAGCGCCAGCAGCTTGATCACGACCATCACGTTGTTGACGGTGACGCTCTCCTTCACCCCCTGCAGCAGCAGCGCCGTGATCAGCATCACGATCGAGCACGCCGGCAGGTTGATCAGGATGGGAATGCCGGCGACGTGCGGCGCCGACTGCAGCAGGCCGTGAATCTGCGGGTCGGCGCTGAGCAGCGCCGCGCGGTAGCCGGTCGTCAGCCACGCCGGCAGGCTGAGGCCGAAGCCGCGCAGCAGCGTGTTGAAGTAGTCGCCCCAGGAAATCGCCACCGCGACGTTGCCGACCGCGTACTCGAGAATCAGGTCCCAGCCGATGATCCAGGCGACCAGCTCGCCCAGCGTGGCGTAGGAATAGGCGTAGGCGCTGCCCGCCTGCGGGATCATCGAGGCGAGTTCGGCGTAGCAGAGTGCCGCGAGCGCGCAGGCCGCGCCGAGGAGGACGAACGAGAAGACCAGCGCCGGGCCGGCGCCGAAGCGGATGATCACGCCGTCGGGGCCGACCTGCCCCGCCGCCGCCGTGCCGATCGCGCCGAAGATGCCGGCGCCGATCACCGCGCCGATCGCCAGCATGATCAGGTCGCCGGCGCCCATCACGCGCTTGAGCGACTGATCGCCCCCCGCCAGCAGCTCGCCGATCGGCTTGGTCTGGAACAGTTGCGTCATCGGGCGAGGATTATAGGCGAGACGCCCCGGCGGGCCTTACGGCAACGGCCCGTGCTGGCCGACCGTCAGCTTGTAGACGACCTCGCTCGCCGCCAGCGCGATGCCGCCATGCGGATCGAACGCGATGCCGATGAGCGGCCCGCCCGCGAGCACCAGCTCCGGCGCCTCCGGCGCGTTCGGACGGATGCGATACAGGCCGCTCGATCCGGCCAGCGCGTCGACGACGAACAGGTTGCCGGCGCCGTCGAAGGCAAGTCCCTGCGGACGTCCGAAGCCGCCGCACAGCACCGAGACCGTGCCCTCCATCGACACGCGGTAGACGACGTCGGTGGTGGCGAGCGTCGGGGCGGTGACGTAGAGATCGCCGTCGGGCCCGAACGCCAGGTGGAAGGCCGCGACGCTCGGCGGCAGCGTCGCCACCAGCGCCGCCTGCCCGGCCTCGTCGATGCGGAGAATCGAGCCGGACCGATCGCCGACGTAGAGCCGGCCGTCCGAGCCGAACGCCAGGCCGGTGGCGACGCCGAGATCGCTGGCGAAGAGCGAGGGCTTCCCGTCGGACGACACGCGGTAGACGCAGCCGTCGAAGCGGCTCGAGACGAAGAGCACGCCGTCGCGATCGAAGGCGAGCGAGGTCGGGTTGGCGAGGTCCGAGACGAACGGTTCGCGGCTGCCGTCCGGACGGACCACGAAGATGGCGACGGGCGCCTCCTGCCCGCGCGATCCGCTGAAGGTGACGTAGAGATTGCCGTGACGATCGTAGACGGGGCTGTCGACGTGATGGACACCGGTGACGAGCGGCGCGCCGATGTCGACGAACGCGGTCTCCCCCGGCAGTTCGTCGATGCGGATCGCCGTCGGGCCGCCTTCCAGCCCCTGCGGCACCATGACGGTGAGCGATGTCGGGGACGCGGCAGCGAGCCGCGCCTGGTGGGTCCCGACACGCACGTGCGGCAGGAGCGGCTCGACCGGGAATCCTTCCCCCTCGAGCGTGAGGTGGCCGCCTTCGAGCGCCCACAACGGGCGCACCGCCGTCAGACGTCCCATGGTGTCGTCATTGGAGCATGTGGCCCGCCCGCCGGGCGTCGCCGGACGGGCGTCCGGCGATCACGCGTCGCCGGCGTCGTCGCGCTCGAGCTCGACGTTCCAGTAGAAATAGTCGCGCCACGACTCGGGCGCGTTGCGGAGCCCGATCGTGATGCGGATCGCCGGCGCCTTGTCGGGTCGCCTGGGGACGCGGATGAGGTGCATGCCGGCCTGATCGGGAGTGCGTCCGCCCTTGCGGCGGTTGCAGGGGATGCAGCAGGTGACGATGTTCTCCCAGTCTTTACGGCCGCCCTGGGCGACCGGCACCACATGATCGAAGGTCAAGTCCGCGGTCGGAAACGCCTCGGCGCAGTACTGGCACCGGTGATCGTCGCGGGCGTAGATGTTGGCCCGGGAAAACGGCACATAATCGACGTGCCGCTTGATCTTGATGTAGCGGAGCAGGCGGATGACCGACGGCAGCTTGAACGAGAAGCGGACCGAGCGGACTTCGCGATCGTACGAGGAAATGACCTCGACCTTCCCCTGGCACCAGAGCGTCATCGCCTTCTGCCAGTGGACGACCTTGAGCGGCTCGTAAGTGGCGTTCAGCAGGAGCGTTTGCTCCATAAACCCTGTGACATTCTAGCCGATAATGCGGATAGCCGGGATGAGCTGCCTGCGTCATTACGCGATCGTGATCCCGATTGCAGTCCTGTCGGGCGCGTGCGCGTCGAGCGGCGCGACACCCCGGCCGTTTCCGACGCCGGGCGGGACGACCGCCGGCGTTCGTGCGCCGGCGCCGGCGCCGGCGGCGGCCGCCTCGCCTTTACCGGCGCGCGGGAGTGCCTACGAGATCACCGGCACCGCGCTGAGCCTGCGCGGCACGCCGTATCGCGATGGGGGCACCGATCCCTCCGGCTTCGACTGCAGCGGCTTCGTGCAGTACGTGTTCGCGCAGCACGGCGTGAAGGTGCCCCGCAACGTGCGCGAGCAGTTCCGCGCGGGAGAGGAGGTCGGGCGCGGCGAGCTGCAGCCCGGCGATCTGGTGTTCTTCACGACCGTCACCCCCGGCGCCTCGCACGTCGGCATCGCGCTCGGCGGCGACGAGTTCGTGCATGCCCCGAGCAGCACCGGTGAAGTCCGCGTCGAGCGGCTGAACGGCACCTACTGGGCGCCGCGCTACGTCGGAGCGCGACGCGTGATCTAGATCCGATCTACTTTGCTGACCATCGCGCGGCTGATGGCGGAGGCTCAGAAGAACAAGCAGGAAGGCTGACTTCTGGTGAGTTTCGTTTGCACGCCCTGACCGAGAAGCAAAGTTGCCGTCGTGTGGCGACGTCTCGACCGCATCACGATTTGCTGCCGATCACCCTGCTGCCGATCACGTAGCCCCATCGCACCGAGCCGAACGTGATCAGCGTCAGCAGATACGAGAACACGCCTTGCACGCAGCGCGCATCCGTCAGCCCTGCGTCGCGCAAAGTGGCGGCGTATTTCGACGTGTGCCGCACGTCGACAATGAGCACGCGCCCGCCAGGCGCCAACACGCGCGCGATTTCGCGCACGGCGGTCTGCCGCTCGCCCGCGTTGTAAATGTTGTGCAGCGCGTTGCTCGAGAGCACCACGTCGAAGCTGGCATCAGGGAAGGGAAGTTTTCGCGCATCGCCGGTGTGCACTTCGACTTTATCGGCGACACCTTCGATCATCGCGTTGCGTAACGTGCCCGCTGCGTTGTTGCCGCTGAGATCTTCCTGCTGCCATTTGTCGATGCCGACGGCACGGCCGGTCGAGAGCCGTTTGGCCGCGCCGATGAGAAACAATCCCAGCCCGCACCCCACATCCAGCACGCGCTCGTGTCCGTTCCAGTTGATCTTGTCGAGATATGTGTCCCGCTCGCGTATCTTCCCGATCTTGCTGTCGTAAATCATCCACAACGCCATCGCGCCGCAGCTCAGGCCGCCCACCATCAACGGCCGGGCGATCACCGCGATGGCATCCTGGCGGGACCACACGCCCAGCAGCCGCGCGATCAGCGAGATGATCCCCAGCGCCCCGACGATGAGCATGTTGCGCACCGCCACCGGGGCATCCACGCCGTAATTGAGAGTCCGATTCTCTTTCATGCTTTGCCGCTCTATCGAGAAGCTCACGTGCCCCCCGCTTGGCTGTTTTCTGAATGAGGCCAAGAAAACCGGGCCAGTATACCGGCCTCCGACGAACTGCCGCCGAGCACCCCACGCGGCTGCCGCTCGTCTCCGCGTGTAGCGCGTGTGCTACACTACCGTCGAAAATGCCTCGGCGGATCACCCAGCGAGAACTCCGCAACGAAAGCGGGCGCATAATGCGCGACCTGGACAAGGGACGGGCGTTCATCGTCACACGCAATGGTGTCCCGGTCGGGGAGTTGAGTCCGCTCCGTCAGCGCGTCTTCGTGCCGTCCGACGCCGTACTGGCCGCCTTCGTCGGAGCGCCACGCATAGCCCGTGTACGCTTTCGGAAGGAAGTCGACGCGGTGATTGATCAGGATACGACGCCCCGTGGTTGAGGCACGCCCGCCACGCGGCTTGATTGACACGTCGGTCGTCATCGACTTGCCAGGGATCGATCTGGACCAGTTGCCTGTGGAAGTCGCGATCTCGGCGATCACACTGGCGGAACTCGCGGCGGGCACCCACGCAACCTCCGATTCCGCGGAACGTGCAAAGCGCCAGGACCGGCTTCAACGAGCGGAGGCCACGTTCGAGCCGCTGCCAGTCGACGCGAGCGTGGCCCGCGCGTACGGCCGCGTCTACGCTGCCGTCGTGGCGGCCGGACGCAAGGCACGTGGCCGCCGGGTGGTGGACCTCTTGATTGCTGCGACGGCAGTCGCGGCTGATCTCCCCTTGTACACGCGGAATCCGGATGACTTCGCCGGGCTCTCGGATTTGCTCCGGGTCGTCTCGATCTAGTCCGGAGCAGCGTCAGAGCACATCCGCGGCCGGGCACCTCCATTCGAGCTGCGTGAACCGCTCCGACGCGCAGCCCGAACGGCCTCGAAAGGACTCCCCTGCACACGCTCGCACTCGCGAGGCGCGTTCGCGATCCTTGGGCTGAAACCCGATCCTACGCGGAGAGAAGACGCATGGCCGCCCCGCTCGTGAACTGCCGCAGCTTGAGATCGCGCTCGGTGTAGAGCGACGGCTGCATCAGCCGCTTGACCGGTTCCACCTTCACGCCGGCCGCCGTGTCGACCGGCAGCGCCGTGCACGGCGACATATAACGCTGCGGGAAGGACGGAAAGTTGCTGAAGGTGGTGGCCGTCACGCCGCCGTAGCGCGCCTGCAGTTCGCTGAAATCCCATCGCAGGAAATCGGTGAACGACGGATCGGGATCGCTCGACAGATACGCGCGCGTCATCGCCGCCACGTCCTCGTAGAACTGCGGCGCGTGGGTCCGCGTGGCGCGGGTGGCGTCGGCGTGCGCGAACTGCCGGATCCCCGTCGACGCCGGATCGATGTGGTAGAGCTCGTGCACGATCGTGTCGAGCTTGGCGACCCAGCTGGCGCCTCGCAGCTGAGGCTCGTAGAGCTCGGCCTTCCACGAACGGGCGAGCGTCTGCGCACAGAAACGCGGCAGCACGAACGAGATGAGGTACTTGATGCGCCGCCCCGCGACCGTCACCTCGGGCGTCTTGGTGACGAACCATTCCGATCGGCGCGTCAGCTCGCCGGTGTCGCGGTCCTTCCAGAAGTAGTAGCCCGGCTCCGTTTCCGGCAGCGTGAGGCAGTGGCAGGTCGCGAACGCCCCGTCGGCGCCGGTCCGTCCGAACCGGCCGAACACCAGGACTTCCCGCAAGTCGATGAACGACAGCGCGGGAGTACGCGACACGACGTCCTGCATCAAGCGCCGTATGCGCTGTGTGTAGTTAATCATCGTGAGACACGCCTGACGGGGACCACCCCGCCGGGACCTGCCGTGCGTTGCTAGGAAACGGGAACGCTGAGAATATACGAAGGGGGACGGATTGGTGTCAAGGTGAACAGCAGAAGCGGTTTACAGTCCAGCTCCGATTCTAATCCTTTCGGGTGAGCCTGGCAGCACCGTCGGGGCGCCGGCATCCGGCAGACTCGGGAGTGCCGGCACGACCGGCCCCTCGGGAAGCGCCGGAACGGCCGGGCTGGCGACAACGGGGGGCGGCGTCACCGCGCCCATGCGCCGCATGATCATCTGCTGGCGCCGCCGCAGCCTGGCGGAGGGATGCCCGGGGTCCATCAGATGCGGATTGGCGATGGCGCCGGCCAGCAGCGCCGCCTCCGGTGCGGTCAGCTCCGCGGCAGAAGTGTGGAAGTAGCGGCGTGCCGCGGCTTCCGCCCCCCACACGCCGTCTCCCCATTCGATCACGTTGAGATAGATCTCGAGAATGCGCTGCTTCGACAGCTCGACTTCCAGGCGGCGCGTGATGAGCAGCTCCTTCAGCTTGCGGAGCGGGTTCTTGTCAGGCGTCAGGTACAGGTTCTTGGCGAGCTGTTGCGTGATCGTGCTGGCGCCGCGCGCGAATTCGCCGTGCTCCCAGTCGGTCTCGACCGCGTCGCGGAGCTGATCGTAGTCGACGCCGTCGTGCTGCCAGTAGGCGCTGTCTTCGGTGGCGATCACCGCACGTTTGAGCTGCGGAGAGATGCGCGCATACGTCACCCACCGCTGGTCCTTGGCAACAGGCTTTCCCTGGGCGTGCGCCGCCGACTCGCGCACGCGCATGAAAGCGGTGTCGGTCGGGTTTTGCGCGCGCAGCGGACGCACGTCGGGCAGCGTCAGGTACAGGTAGGCCGCGTAGGCGAAGCCCACGGCGAGCGCCGCCGCGACCGCGCGACCCGCGACGGCTAACGCCGGACGAGTCCGGCGAGCGCGCTGACGAGCCGTGAAACGTTCTCCCTGGTCGAACCGGATCCCATGAGACCGACGCGCCAGATCCGGCCCGCCAGGGGGCCGAGCCCGGCGCCGATCTCGATGCCGTGGTCCGTCAGCAGCGCCGCGCGGACCGCCGCCTCGTCAACGCCCGCCGGTACCCGGACGGCATTCAACGACCACAGCCGCTCGCCCTCCGGCGGCAGCAACTCGAGGCCGATCCCGGCGAGCGCCGCGACGAACGCCTCGTGGGTGTCGCGATGGCGCTGCCACCGCGGCTCGAGCCCTTCTTCCTCGACGGTGACGAGCGCCTCCTGGAGCGCGTAGACCAGCGGCGCGCTGATCGTGTGATGGTACTTGCGGCCGATCCAGTAGTCGCGCAGCAGGCCGAGATCGAAGTAGAACGATCGACCGCGGCGGTCGGCGCCGGCGGCGTCGAGCGCCGACAGCAGCGGCGCCGCGAAGGTCACCGGCGCCATTCCGGATGGCGCGCCGAGGCCCTTTTGTGTGCAGCTGTAAATCGCGTCGGCGCCCCAGCCCGCGGCGTCGACCGGCATCGCGCCGAGCGAGGTCACGCAGTCGACGATCGTGCGGGCCCCGCGCGCCGCAGCCAGCCGGCACATCTCGCCGACCGGGTTCAGCACGCCGGTCGACGTCTCGGCATGCACCATCGTCACCACATCGGCCCCGGCGGCGAGTCCTTTCTCGAGCTGGGCGGGATCGACAGCCCGCCCCCATTCCCCTTCGACGCGGGTCACGTCCGCGCCATAGCGCTGCAGCATCTGCGCGAGGCGATCGCCGAAATAGCCGTTGACGACGGCGACGCCGCGCGTGCCCGGGCGCGTCAGCGCGGCGATCGCGGTCTCCATCCCGGCGGTGCCGGTGCCCGACACGGCGAACGAGAACGCGCCGTCGGCGGCGTGGAACACGCGGCCCAGCCGGGCGCGCACGTCGTCGAGGATCGCCATCATCGCGGGGTCGAGATGGCTGAGCACGGGCGCGGTCATCGCGCGCATGACGCGCGGCGCGACGGGGCTCGGCCCGGGGCCGAGCAGCAGGCGATCAGACATGGTGGAGTGTGGTGGCGGCATGGAAGAGCGTCCGGATCCTTTCTCTCGCCTCATCGGCGAGCGGCATCAGCGGCGGCCGCGGCTCGCCGCCGCGCAGGCCGGCGATGTCGAGCGCGGCCTTCAGGCCGGGGATGCCGTGGGTGGTCGTGACGGCCCGCGCGAGCGGTGTGATCTGGTGCTGGATCGCCAGCGCCTTGTCGTATTCGTGGCTGCGCACCCGCGCCAGCAGCTCGAGGCAGAGCGCCGGCATGATCGCCGCAATCGCGACGATCGCCCCAGTCGCCCCGGCGCAGAGCGCCGCGTAGACGCCCGGCGCCGCGCCGCAGAGGACGGTGAAATCGGCGGGCACGGCCGCGGACAGGTCGGCGAACTGCGCGCCGTCGGTGCTGGTCTCCTTCATCCCGGCGATGTTGGGATGCGCGGCCAGAGCAGCGACCGTGTCGGGCGAGAGGTTGACGCCCGTCGACGCGGGAAAGTTGTAGAGCAGCACCGGCACCCTGCTCGCGTCGGCTACCGCGCGGTAGTGCGCGATGAGTCCGGCGGCGGAGACATGGGCACGATAGGTGTACGGCGTCTTGACGAGCACGGCATCGGCGCCCGCCGCCGCCAGCCGCTTCGCGGCCGTGATCGTGGCGCGGGTCGATTCGTGGCCGGCGCCGGCGACGAGGACGCGATCGGCGGGGATCTCCCGGCGCGCCGCCTCGACGACGCGCACGCCTTCGTCCTCGTCGAGCAGCGCCGCCTCGCCGTTGGTCCCGAGCGCGACGATCCCGCCGAGGCCCGACGCCATCCAGTGCCGGACGTTGCCGCCGATCGCCGCGGCGTCCACCTCGCCGCCGCGAAACGGCGTCGGCATCGGCACGAACAGGGAGCGCAGATTCACGTTGCTGAACGTACCACGAGACGCCGCCGGGACGCACACGGCAAAAGGGGCGCGGTCTCGTCGACCGCGCCCCTTTCGACCCGTTCGCAGGGTGTCGAAACGTCCGCCGTCAGGCGGATCTCAGTGGACGCGCGGCCCCCAGACCGTGCGCTGCGCCCTCCAGTCGTCGTCGAGGATGGTCCACAGCGCCTGATCGAGGTACTCGCCGTTGCGGAGGAACGACTTGCGCAGGATGCCTTCCTGCATCGCGCCGATCTTCCGCAGCGCGCCGTTGCCGCGGCCGTTCAGGATCGCGGCACGCGCCTCGAGGCGGTGTGTCTTGATGGTCTCGAACGCGAAGTCGATGACCATCCGGGCACCGTCGACGAACATGCCGGAGCCCCAGAACGCCGATCCGATCGCGAAGCCCCACTCGGCGGTGCCGAAGCCGGGCTCGAGCTGACGCACCTGGAAGATCCCGATCGCGGTATCCATCCCGTGCGGTACGACCGCGAAGCAGGCGTAGTTGCCGGCCGCGCGCTCGCGGTGGGTCCAGGCGATGAAGCGCTCGAACCCGTCGATTGTCGTCGGCGGCGGCGAGATGAAGCGCGCCACCTCCTCGCTCGAGAGCATCGCCAGGAGCGAGGGCGCGTCCGAAAGCCGCAGCTCGCGGAGCGTCACCAGCGACCCGGTCAGCACCGGAAGCGCGTGCCTCCAGTCCGACGTCGTCACATCCGAGCGGCTGGCGGCAATCACGGCCTGGAGGTTCGTCATCGACTGTGCCTCGTGGAAGGGCATCTTCTCCATTAGAGGCCTCCTCCGAGCAACGAGCTGGTGGTTGAGGTGATCGTCGCCGTCGTGGCCACCAGCGGGTCGGTCAAGGTCGTCGTGCTGACCGGCACGTCCCCACCCTGCGTCCCGAAGGCGCCGTCGATATCCAGCACGCCGTCGAACACGGTCGGCGTATTCGGATCGTCGAACGGCGGCGCGTCCTCGCCCGAGCAGCCCCAGGTCACGTTGTCGGCCTCGCTCGCGGTGCCCCACACGATGTTGTCGACTTCGCCGGTGGAGGTGCCCCACACGATGTTGTCGGCTTCCATCGCCGTGCCCCAGACGATGTTGTCGATCTCGCGCATGCTGGTGCCCCAGACGATGTTCGAGCAGTCGGAGGCGCCGCAGGTCGTGCCCCACACCACGTTGGCCGCGGTGCCGCTCGACGTGCCCCACACGATGTTGTCGGCCTCGCCGCTCGCCGTGCCCCAGACGATGTTGTCGCCTTCACGGGAGAAGGTGCCCCAGACGATGTTGTCGGCATCCATCTGGGCGGTTCCCCAGACGATGTTGTCGCACTCGCGCGTGCTGCAGGCGGTGCCCCACACGATGTTGTCGGCTTCCGACGTCGTGCTCGAACCCCACACCGTGCTGGCCGCCCAGGCGCTGCCCTCGGGCTTGATCACCCCACGGCGCAGCTTGCGGTTGCCCCAGACGATGGTCTTCGACCAGTCCGAGTTGTACGGGTAGCGGGTGCCGCTCCTCGGCGCCGTCAGGTAACGGGCCAGGTCGACCGCCCCCTTGGTGTTGAGGAAGCCGGCGCCCTGCGTCAGCGTGTCGTAGTGGTAGTCCTGCGACGTGTACTCGATGATCGCCTTGACCAGGTTCGGCGTCAGCTTCGGGTTCGCCTGCAGCATCAGCGCGACCGAGCCGGTGACGATCGGCGCCGCCATGCTGGTGCCGGTCAGGCTCAGGTAGGGCTTGTTCGCCGTCGACAGCAGCCCGCCCAGCAGATAGGCGGCCTTGCTGAGGAAGAGCGTGCTGCCCGGAGCCGAGAGCGACGCGATGCCCACGCCGGTCGCGAGCACGTCGGGCTTGGCCAGGAAATCGCGGGCCGTCGGGCCGCGCGAGCTGAAGTCGGCGTACTGGTCGTCGGTACGGGTCAGCGTGCCCATGTGGCTGTAGGCGCCGACCGTCAGCACCCAGGGCGCGTTGCCCGGCGACGTGATGGCGCCGTACTGCGCCTTGCCGCTCACCGGGTTCTTCCCGAGGTTGCCGGCCGCCGTCACCACGACGATGCCCGCGTCGACGAGGCGCTTGGCCGCCAGCGTCAGCGGATCCGTCATGTACGACTCGGTCACCATCGCGCCGACCGAGAGGTTCACGACGCGGATGTTGTAGGTGGTGCGGTTCGCCAGCACCCAGTCGAGCGCCGCGATCGCCCCGCTGATCGTGCCGTTCGCGTTCGCGTCGAGCACCTTCAGACTGACGATGTTGGCCGCGGGCGCGATGCCGGCGCGTGCGCCGAGCGTGTCGTAGCCGTTGCCGGCGATGATGCCGGTCACGTGCGTGCCGTGGCCGTTGTCGTCGTAGGGGGTGGTGCGCCCGTTCACGAAATCGACGAACTTGACCACGCGCTGGCCGCCGACCACCTTGACCAGGGAATTGTGCCCCTGGTAGGTCAGGTCGTCGTGCCAGGTGGCGACGCCCGAATCGATCACCGCGACGCCGATGCCGGCGCCGTCGTAACCGAGCTGCGTCTGCACGGCGCGCGCGCCTTCGACGATCGCGGCGTAGTTGAGCACGCCGCCGGTCGGGCGATCGTGGTGGATCGAGGCCACGCACGGGTTGTCGGCAAGCTTGCGGAGCTGCGCGTTCGGCAGCTCGACCAGCTGTGCGCTGACCACGCCGAAGCGCGGCCCGTTCTTGCCGCCAAGCTTGGTGACGAGGTCATCGACCGAGCAGCCCGGGGCCAGCACGACGATCGCCCGGCTGCGATTGGACCCGCCCTGCGAGGCCCGATCATTCAGCTTGCGATCGAGCTTGGGATGGTCCCCGGACTTGCGTCGGCCGTAATCGGGGGTGTCCTGGCCGGTGAGCACCGACTTGGGATCCGGGGAGCGCCGCGCGCGTCCCTGGTTCCCGGCGTCGGCTGTTCCCGCCAGGGCGAAAATGCAGAACGCGGTAATCGCGCCTGCGACGAACTTGCGTGAATCAATCACGATTCCAATCCTCTCCAGTTGCTCGCGAGGCGCTTAGCCCCACACCGCTTTGTCGCCCCGACCCGTCTGGGGCCCCGCCGGCTTCACCCACTTCATGGTTGTCCTCGCTCGGATCGAAAGCTACGAGTTCGGACTTCGATTTAGCAAGGGGGGGGCCACAACGGACGGGCTTCGTTTTGCACTCGTAAATACATGCAAATAAGAGTGTTATATCGATCGACCTGAATCGTATGTACCGATGCCTCCGAGCGCGGTTGCGCCGTTTCGGAACACCGAAGTTGAGGATCGGCAGCGAATCTGGAGCTAACGTGCGGCGGGACTTCAGCTTACGGAATCTTGTGCAGGATCGGAACACACGTGTCGGGATGGAACAGCGGCAAGACCCGAGTCAACTTACTGATTCGTAATGGGATAACAGATCAGAAACCAGGGCCCGACGACACCTCGTCCCCGGCCATGGCGTGGATCACGAAGACCGTCAACAGCAGGGCCGCGCCGGGGGCGAGCAGCCACGGCGCGTCGACCGCGACGCCGACGTGCGCGGCGTCCCGCAGCATCGCGCCCCAGCTCGGCGCCGGCGGCGCAAATCCAAATCCGGCAAAGGATAGCGTCGCCTCCGCCATCACGAACGCCGGCACCAGGATGGCCAGCTGCACCCCCAGGAAGCTGCGCGTCGCCGGCAGCAGATGCCGCCAGATCACCCGCGCCGGCGTCGCGCCAAGCGCGCGTGCCGCTTCTGCGTACTCGGCCCTGCCCTCCACGACGAGAATTCCGCGTACACCGCGCGCGATCGCCGGCCAGCCGATCAGCGCCAGCACGCCGCTCAGCACCGTGAAGACCTCGCGCGTGCCCAGCACCAGCGGCAGCACGCCCCGCAGCGCCAGCACGACGTAGATCGCCGGCAGCACCAGCGTGAAATCCGCGGCCCGCATCAGCGCCGCGTCGACCCATCCCCCGGCGTAGGCGGCGGCGGACCCGAGCGCCGCGCCGAGCAGCAGCGCCAGGGCGCCGGCGAGCGCGGCCACGCCGAGCGACAGACGCGCACCGGCCAGCAGCCGCGAGAGCACGTCGCGCCCGAAGCCGTCGGCGCCGAGGAGGAACCACGGGTCCGCCGCCGCGAAGCCGATCCGGCGCGATCGATCCTCGGCATACCGCCGTTCGAGCGGATCGACGACGCGGACCGGGTACGCAAACGGCCGGTGCCAGCGGCCGTCGTCGTCGACGAGGTGCGGCCGCATCGGCGGGGCGTACGGGTAGCCGTCGAAGCCGCGCGCCGGGTCGTAGGGCGCCAGCGCCGGCCCGGCGAGCACCACGAGCGCGGTACCGGCCAGCAGCGCCGCGCGCCACCTAGACATGCCCGGCTCGCGACAGCGTCAGCCGCGGGTCGACCAGCACGTGCGCGACCTCGGCGGCGAACACGCCGGCCGCGACGAACGCCGCCCCCGCGGCGGCGCAGCCCGCCACCAGGTTCGTGTCGCGGGCCATCAGCGCGCCGAGCATCAGATCGCCGAGCCCCGGCCACGACGTCACCAGCTCCACCGCGAACGATCCGCTGAACAGCGAACCGACGATCACCCCGTAGACGGCGAGCACCGGCCCGAGCGATTGCCGCCACGCGTGGCGCCAGACGATCCGGCCGTCGGGAATGCCGCGGGCGCGCGCCGCCATCGACGCGGGACGCGCCAGCACGTCGGCGAGCGAGCGCGACTGCAGCCGCTCGAGCGCGGCCGCCACCGGCAGCGCCAGCGCGAGCGTCGGGACCACGAAATGACGCGGACCGTCCATCCCCGAGACGGGCAGCCATCCGGTGGCCGCCGCCAGCGTCAGCAGCAGCAGCGAGGTGACGAGCGACGGCGTCGAGAGCAGCACGAGCGACGCGCCGCGGAGCAGCCGCGCCCCGCCGCCGCGGCGGCTGCCGGTCACGACGCCGCAGGGGATGCCGATCGCGGTGGCGACCGCCAGGGCCACGATCGCCAGCGCCGCGGTGTTGCGCGCGCGCTCGAGCACGAGCGGTCCGACCGGGCGCTCGGTCTGCAGCGACACGCCCAGATCGAGCGCCGCGGCGCGCCGCAGCCAGCGTCCGTACTGCTGCGCCAGCGGCAGGTCGAGCCCCAGCCGCTGCCGCTCGGCGGCGATGGTCGCCTGGTTGCGCCCGAGCACGCCGGCGTAGTCGCCCGGCGCGAGCTGCGCCAGCAGCACCGCACCCGAGCTGACGGCGAACACGAGCAGCGCCGCGCCGGCCGCGCGCCACACGAGAAAGCGGATGAACGGCATCGGGTGGCGATCCGCCCTAGGGACGCACGAACAGGACGTCGGGATTCCAGAGAATCTTCGGATCGAGAATCGCCGGCTCGGCGCCGCCGACCCGGCGGCTCATCGCCACCGTGACCTTCGGCGCCACGAACGCGATCGCCGGCAGGCTCTCGCCGAAGATCCGCTGCACCTCGGCGAACAGCCGCTGCCGCTCGGCGAGCGGCGCCGGCGACGCCACGCGCTGCATCAGCGCGTCGATCTGCGATTCCCAGGGCGTCGCCGGCGTCTTCTGCTCGGCGTTCCACAGGTGGTTGCTGCCGGAGCTCAGCCAGAAATCGAGGTTCATCGCCGGATCGAGCGCGCTCGTCTGGAACCCGAAGTAGATGCTGTCGTAGTCGCCGCGGCCGTAGCGGTCGAAGATCGACGGCGGATCGAGCTCCACGACGTCGGCGGTGATCCCGACCTTCTTCAGCTGCCCCTGGATCATCGTCGCCACCTGCCCGCGCACGTGGCCGGCCTGCGACAGGATCGAGAAGCGCACGGGCCGCCCCGCCGCGTCCTCGAGCATGCCGTCGCCGTCCCGGTCGGTCAGGCCGAGGCCGGCGAGCAGCGTCCGCGCGCGCCCCGGATCGGCGGGATAGGCCGGCGCGGCCGGCGAGTACCAGGTGCGGTTCCCGGGCGTGATCGGGCCGTAGACCGGCTCCGCCGCGCCGAGATAGAGCGTGTTCGCGATCGCCTGCCGATCCACCGCGTACGACACCGCCTGGCGGAACTCGGTCCGCGCCAGGTAGGGGCGCGTCTTCTGGTTGGCGGCGATCGCGCCGGGCGTCAGGTTGAACCAGAGCATGTTCGGATCGGCGCTCACGCCCGGCTCGACGAGCTGCACGCTCCCCTGGTCGCGCAGCCGCCGCAGCGCGGCGATGTCCTCGGCGCGAACATCCGCCTGCGTCATCAGGTCGATCGATCCCGCCTGCAGCCGCAGCATCTCGGCGTCCTGCGTCTTGACGATGTCGAGGATGACGCGATCGAGATACGGCAGCTGCACGCCGGCGGCGTCGCGGCGCCAGTAGTGCGGATTGCGCACGAAGGTGAGCCGCTGTCCGGGCGAGTAGGCCTCCAGCGTGAACGGCCCGAGACCGGCGATCGCCGCCGGCGGGGTCGCGACGCCCCACGCCTTGGCGAAGGTGCCGGCCTCGACCGCCGCCTGCAGCAGGTGCTTCGGATAGATCGGCACGTTGTCGAGCATCGCCACGCCAGGCGCAAACGGCGCCGCCATCGTCACCACCACGGTCCGCCGGTCCCGGGCCGTGACGCTGAGCGGCGCGCGATTCACCTGGACGCCGCTGGCGAGGGCGCTCGCCGAGCGCGGGTCGTAGAGCGCGTGGAACGTGAAGACGACGTCTTCCGAGGTGAACGGCTGGCCGTCGGAGAAGGTGACGCCGTCGCGGAGCGTCAAGGTCATGGTCCGACCGTCATCCGACACGATCCAGGATTCGGCGAGCCAGGGTTCGGGCTGATCGGTGAGGCGGTTGATCCGGACGAGGGGGGCCTGTGTCAGTCGGGTCACGGCGTCGACGGCGGCGTGCTGGGCGTCGGGCCCGAGCCGGTTGAACGTCGGCGGCTCGGAGCGGAGCGAGGCGGTCAGGACGCCGCCGCGTGAGGGGGCGGAGGCGCCGGCCGGTGGCACGCTGCCCTTCCCGCCGCAGGCCGCGAGCAGCCCAACGGCAGAAACCGCAATGACGTGACGAAGTTGTCGGCCCACTCTTGACCCTATCGGCTAATCGCTTGGCCGCTTCAATATCGGCCGTTTTACAGGCATTCTGCAGGGTAGCGCTTACCCGAGCCGGAAAAACAGGCGCGCAAGCCAATGCATTGGCCCACCGGGCCCGCGGCGGGCGGCGAGCGCGCGCGGCAGGCCCTCGATGCAGTTACCTCGATATGGATCGTCTTGTCTTCTGCTGACTCTCAGTGTCATGACACTAGATGAACGGTAGTTAGTACTGAAGTATCGGTGCAGCTCTGGCACGGCGTGTGCCTTTGTGCGCAGCATTCACGGGGTCACACCATGCCGAATGCTACCTCTGCCCGTCGCCTGTCAATTCGTGCTGTAGTCGTGACTGTGCTCGTCTGCGCCGGCGCGCCTGCCGCGCATGCGCAGCCGGGACGCCGCGCGCGGCTCTCGAGTGACATCGCGGATCGGATCGCCCGCCGCGTCGAAGCGCCCGCCGAAATCATCGTGTCGGCCGACGACGCCACTGTCGACCAGCTGGTGGCGCGCTACGGCGCGCGTCTGAAGAAGCGGCTGCCGGGAGGCGCCGTGCTCGAGGCGACCGGCGGCCAGATCGACGCGATCGCGCAGGACCCCGACGTGCCGCACGTGGCGGGGAACGCCATCGTCTATCGGATGGGCGCGGAGACGAGCGAGGCGACCGGTGCCGATCAGGTCTGGGAAGGGGCGGCGGGTCTGGCGGCGAGCGACGGCCGCGGGGTGACGGTGGCGGTGATCGATTCGGGCGTGGCGCCCCACAGCGCGCTGCAGAACCGGGTCATCGTGTCGAAGGACTTCACGGATCCGAAGGGCAGCGGGCGCGACGAGTACGGCCACGGCACGCACGTCGCCGGCATCGTCGCCGAGAGCGGCCGCGACGGCTACGGCGGCATGGCGCCGGGCGCGTGGATCGCCAACCTGCGCGTGCTCGGGGCGGACGGCTCCGGCAAGACCGACGTCGTCATCGAGGCGATCGAGTGGGCGATCCAGAACCGCGGGCGCTACAACATCCGCGTCATCAATCTTTCGCTCGGGCATCCGGTGTTCGAGTCGTACCGGGACGATCCGCTCTGCCAGGAGGCCGAGCGTGCGGTCGCGGCCGGCATCGTGGTGGTGGCGGCGGCGGGGAATTTCGGGAAGACAGACGATGGCCGCCCGGTGGTGGGGGGCATCATCGCGCCGGGCAACGCGCCGTCGGTGCTGACGGTGGGGGCGCTCAACACGGTCGGGACGCCGCAGCGGTCCGACGACGTGATGGCGACCTACAGCTCGCGCGGGCCGACGCTCTTTGACGGCGTGCTGAAGCCGGAGCTGGTGGCGCCGGGCAACAAGATCGTGGCGGCGGCGGCGGCGGGCAGCTACCTGGCGACGACGTATCCGGAGCACGTGGTGCCGGGCCGCGGCGGCTCGGCGTATATCGAGCTGAGCGGGACGAGCATGTCGGCGGCGGTGGCCTCGGGTGCGGCGGCGCTGCTGCTGTCGGCGCGGCCGTGGCTGACGCCGCTGCAGGTGAAAGCGGCGCTGCAGTTGACGGCGTCGCGCGTGGCCGGCGCGGGGCTGATCGAAGCAGGCGCCGGCAGCCTGAACGTCGTCGCGGCGGTCGAGTTGGTGGAGGGGACCTTCACCGGCTCCACGACGGTCGCAACTGAA